>NZ_JBJUDF010000296.1:0-19071 GCF_046067725.1 Planktothrix sp. | reverse complement strand
AAGGTTAGAGCTAATTGATGTTGATGACGATCAAACGCCACTCCTAATTCTACTAAACGATGAATACATTCAGGAGCGTGATTCACTAAAAACTCCACCGCCGACCGTTCACATAATCCGGCTCCAGCTTTTAAGGTATCTTCTAAATGCAACCGAGGAGAATCATCACTGGAAATGGCCGCTGCTATACCCCCCTGAGCCCAATCACTCGCCGATAAAGGTAAAACATCTTTACTGACTAAGCCTATACTTAGCTGTTTGGGTAAACAAAGGGCGGTATATAATCCCGCCGCTCCTGTGCCCACAACCAATACATCAAATGAATCGGGAAGGTCAGAAATTAACGAAGTTTCAATCAAGGTCATGGGTCAGTGCCAGGGATGTTGGATGGGTTTTAAGTCAGGGATGAGGATTTTGATCTGTACAAGTTTTGGCTGGACAAAACCCTAAAACCCGAACAGATTTACACAGATTGAACTGACTTTGGAGATTATGTTAACTTCTTTTAATGCCGTTAACATAATCTGTACATTCTGACACTGAATCCCAAAAATGGCTTAGTCGTAAGCCCCAACATTTAACCGTTGGTCACCTTCGAGAAACACAGACTCAGGAGGAGTCACGGTAAAGTTATCTAAATTCTGTTGCAGAATTTCTTTTTGTTTTTCGGTCAAACCCTCAATTTTCAATACATCCTCAACGGACTCATAGGGTGCATTCTTAATAATGATTGATCCTAAATTCGGAAACATCCCTTTATATTGACGAAAATCCCGCAGGTCGCTATTATTCAAGTCCAATTTATTGCGAACCCTCGCCATTTTATCATCAACACGATTTCTCCGAGGGGCTTCCGTTGCTAAGATGGGAGCCACAACTCCAGACTGCATCACGCTCAAGTTTGCAGCTAAAACACTTTGGTGTCCAGTCCATCCTAGACAACCGACTATCAACACTAATACAGCCAACAGGCGACTCAATCGTTTCATCAACGCTCTTCTCCCAACTGACATAAACAGCATTTACAAGAATTTGATATTTTCAGGCAAAATCGGTAAGCAGAGTGTATTCTACCATCTTCTTTGCTCCCACTTCAGTCGCAAAGTCCAATAGAAAAACTTGCTGATCCTAAGCACCAAAACGCCCGGATTTAGAAGTCAACTCAAATCACAGTTCAGTTTATGCTGTTGTTAACCTATTCCGGTTTTATGTAAACTTTCTTAAAATTTGTTACACCTGTGACACTGGGAATAGAGATTTCTCAGTATTGATATCGCAGTCCCGCCCCCATCCCATAACTATAAATACTTAAAATTTGATCTTCAGCACCCATAATCACTCCTCATTTTGCGTGTACTTCTAATATTACAGCTTTGAATTTTCCACATCCTGTTGTAGGAATTTTTGAAAGGCTCCCCGTAGAATGGAAAAAACGGACTTGACAAAATTACACTTTTATGTATTTGAATCCTATAACCAAGCTAAACATTGTTTCTATTTCCGGTTTCCTATTCCCAGTTTCCGGCTTAATTTAGACCAACCTCGATAATTTAAGCGTTTCCACTGTGCTTTTTTTAAATTCATTAATAACTGTTGCATTTGGTCAAGATTAACAGGTTTTCCACCATAACGCCAACCCATATAAGCTTGAGACAATTCATCAATCACTTCCGCTTCCGCAACCGGATGATATTGCTGTAACCAAAAGGCATACTCTAAGGGGGTTTGTGTGGGGTGTTTGGGATAACCTTTACTGGCTAAAATCTGTAACAGTTGTTGATAAAGGCTTTCTTCAGGAGGAAGTTTCGCTAACCAACGACGATAGCACCAACCTTTCCAAATATCCCAACTTAACCACCCCAAAAATGCAACCCCAGTGGTAATTATTAATCCACTAAAAATCCCTAACCAGCCTTCAGTAAAGAAACTAAAAAACCAACGAATTCCTTGGAGGAGTCCTAAAATTATTGTTCCTAAAATTGCTTGTAAGCCATTGGCGACTGGAGACGGTAGCCAACCCGCCACCCAATTCCAAAACACTTTTAAGGCGCTGAAGGTTTGATCTTCTTCAACAGAAGGAGGAATTAAATCCATCCCCGGAATTGGATTAAATGCAAACCAACCATATTCAGGGAAATAGACCTCCGTCATTGCAAAAGCATCAGTATTTTTAACCACATATAATCCGGTAAAGGGATTAAACTCACCCGGATTAAATCCCGCCACCAGACGTGCTGGAATTCCAATCGAACGTAACATCATTGTTAGAACAGTAGAAAAATGATCCGGGTAGCCTCCGGTAATTTTTTCCCCAGGGGGACTGTCTTGATATCCAAACAGAAACGCTTCCACTAAATCTTCATTTTCTCGTAAAAACGGAGGCTCTTTTTGTAATTTATAATTAGGATTTTGTTTAAGATATTGGGCTAAATATAAAACTTTTTCATAGGTTGAATCTAAAGGTTTTTTATTTTGAGCAACTTGATTCACACTTGCTAAAACTTCTTCTGTCTTTTTCCTCACTTTTTCTTGAATTTGAGCCGGAACCTGTAAATAATATTTTTTGATATTTTTAGGATAGTTGGTTGAGGCTTGTTGTAATTGGTTCCGGTTACGATAGGGAACTTGAGAAATTACAGTGTAAGTCATTCCTTCTCGAAGTTCCAAAGGCGATCGCAAATTTCCATCAGGATCAACGGCAATTTCCTCAGTGGGAAAATAGATTTCCTTCGGTTTATCCATTGCTGGAATTAAACTCGGAAGTTGTTGCAGTACCGTATAACTTTGAACCACTTCTTGAGTTTTAGCTTTTGTCATAACAGGAAACAAGTTAAACTGATATGACCAAATTGAACGTTTTAAAGGAATTGTTTGATCATTCCGCGAAATTTCCCATCCCTGTCCGGTATAACGATCAAAAGCAATAACGCGCCAAAATCCCCGTGCTTGTGAACGGACACGCAACACATCTTGAGGCTTTAATTCCCCCCGTAAATTCTGATTAATTTTCGTATTAAACCCATAATAAAACGTATCATTTAGCGTTCCCGCCCCGGTTTCCTGATTTAATCCGCTTCCACCTCCACCGGAATTATTATTATTATTATTTCCTGAAGACACATAACCTGGATTTAGGATTTGTCTGCCATCAAATTGTCCAGGGGGCATTGCAATCGGAGAACTGACCGGAAACGTTCTTAACTGATACCCTGGAAACCGAGGAAGGGCGACAAAAATCATTAATCCTAATGAAACAACGATCAAAAAAATAATGCCAACAAACTTAAAATTAACGCTATTTTCAAGCTTTTGCGAATTTTTTTTCGGTTTAAATTGGATATCTCCCAAGCCTAAACGAGAGCGATAATCTAAAATTAAGGTCGGTAACGCTAAAGCTAAAAACACCAACACCACAGGCGCAAACGCCATAGTTTGACTGAGGGTTCCCGCCACGCCCAATAAAATTAACCCAATCACCATCGAATAACCTAAATCCTGACGGCGGGGTAAATCAAAACTATGTAAAACCTGTAATTCAATTAATAATCTAGCCAGTGCTAAGCGTGTATCATTCATTTCGCCAAACAGTCGCCCGAAAAACGTAGCGAGGGCAACTAACATTCCAATAGCAATACAGAATTTAATAGGCACATTGCGATGGCGACGGCGAAACCAACTCCAGGTTGCTCCTAAAATGCTGACGGGAATAGCCCATAAATTCAGGGGTTCCTCAATAGCAACATCCGTTGCAACAATCCCAGCAATCACTAATAATTGAACTAACACCCTCAGCCACAGAGAATCCTCTGGTATTGGCTTAGGTGCCGTTTCAATCCGTCGCCATACTTGACTCATAAACGGGATTGAGGGTGTCATCGTTTAGGCTTAAAGGTTAGAAAGTTTAAAACTTACCCTACTCTAACTTAAAATCACCTAAATTTCCAACTTGAATTAAGCGGATGTGGTATCCTTTATTCCATTTGGAGTTGAGGACAAATAGCAAAACAGAGGGGATTTTGCTCATCACTATGTAATAAAACATGAAGTCGATAAATCCGGTTAGGTTCTGGGTCTATCAGTTCCAGTTTCAAATATCCGGGGGACTTCCGTTGTGCCGTTGTTGATCGGCTTTCATCAAACAGTTGTAACCGTCCTCCGGCTGGAAGGTGTCCCAGAATTTTTAACGCGGCTCCATAATTTGTTTGAACATATTCCACCCCAATTGTCAATTGTCCTAAAGTGGTTAACCAGTCTTGATGAACAGCAGGTTGATTCAAACCACAATTAAGTGTCAAAGTTTGAAGAATTTCCTGCGCTGCTAACAATAACAACACCATTTGTTGTTCCGGGGTTGCGGTTTCATAACAAGGCTGGGACTCGGTTAAATCCCTGTCGCTGCGTAAAGGCCCTAGCATCACTAAACTTGCCAATTCATTCAAAGTTTCTGGCTGATTGGGAAATAAAGTGTGCACTACCTGAACTAATTTAGCACCTTGCTGTAAAGTTGATTGAACCACTTTTTGACAAGGAACTAATAATTGATCAAAAACCCATTCAGGTAGAAAACTTGACCATCTTAATTGTTGTTGATGAGTCATCCAAAGATTACCCATCGGAACCTGTTCTTCCCTGAATGCGTCTGGATATTCAGATTGCAGATCAGTGCCGTCAGGTTCCCAGGGAAACAAAGGCGGGTTCAGTTGAATCGTGGCTTTGAGTCTTTCTCTCAAAACGGTTTCAAATCGGTTTTTCACAATCGGTATTTCTCCCAGTGTGAATCCTTGACTGTGGGAAGGGAAAACCTCTATCTCTTCAGAATCGAGGGGGTCTAATTCCTCCTCTAAGTTTTCCATCCCCGATATCTGATCAGGAGTTAAGTGGGGGTTAAATCCCTCCTGATCCTGATCAGATAAAGATGTTGTTGGCTGTTGCAACAACCAGTCAAAAAATCGGCGTTCACAGCATTGATTATCTCGGTTTGCTTCGTTATTCATCGCTAGATGCCCTTGCTCCGGATACTGAACGATTCCTGATTTCCCACGCTAACTCTAATAATTTAAACCAACGTTTTTGAATCTGAGCAACTTTGCAATTTAAAGTTTTGGCAATTTCCGCATCAGATAATCCCTGTTGTTTTAACCTTAACAAACTCTCTTGCTCTGAACCGATTTGATGTAAGAATTCTTGCCATTGATGGGGCAATAATCCTAAATCTCGTTCGATATCTGCCTCTAACCATTGGTGAACTAATTCCCACCGATGTCCCAAGGCAAATCGCAGTAAATGATACTTAAATCGTTGCTGTAAATAATCGCGCTGACGAGGAGTTAACCCCAAAATTTTCTCAATTTCACGAGTCGGTAAATCTTTTAACCGCAAGGTAAAATAGTCGGCACAATCTTGTTGTTTGTGTTCTTCTAAATACGCCATCAGTTCCTCTACGACCGTTTGACGGAGAGAATCGGACTCTGATTCGTTGGACTCTGTTACCATTGCGTTTCGGACTTGTTGGAGTGAGGAATCATTCCAGGTGGTATCCGACTCGGAACCTGAGCCCTCAGCGGCTTGTTCTAAATCGACAAAAGTTTCCTTTGGTTGTTGTTGAGAGAAGGTTTGTGCTCTTAAGATAATCAATTGTTGACTTCGACCCCGAGCTAAAGGAATGCGCCGTTTACCGTAGCGTTCTGTAAATGCCATATATTCCGCAAGTTCCAATAGTGTCCGAGGACGATAGGTGGCAGGTAACTGCGCTTCTTTGCGAAAGGCATTCAAGGTTTCTAAATAAAAGGCTTGCAAAAAATCCTTGATTAATTCTAATCGAGCTTGATAACTCGATAACACCTGGGGAGGAGTAATATATCGATAAACAATCGCACTCAAGGTACTATGTAATTCTAAAGGCCCTTGTTTTGACCCTAGCTTATAATATTGAATACATTGCTGTAAACGGTGTTGAGCTAAAGTCATAGCCCAAGTTTCAACATCCCCTGAGTCTTGAATCCGTTTGCTTTCTGTACAAATTCGGGTAGCTTCTTCGGTAATGCGCTCAGCGACATCCCGACAATTTTGTTCAGAAGCACGAGTAGACAGATTCAGTTCTCTCAATAACTTTTGGACAATAGTTTCGCTTTGGCAGATTTCCCCCATGATCTCTAATTGCTACAATGACCCTAACACAGTGATTCCAGAATCAGCCTTGGATTTCCGGATGGTTTAGTATTGTGGAACAGGCATCTTGCCTGTTAACTGGGGGATATGGGAAAAAATACAGTCAACAGTCAACAACCAACAGCTATGAATTTAGATCAACAAATTGAAATCTTAATT
Organism: Planktothrix sp.; assembly: GCF_046067725.1. NCBI lineage: Bacteria > Bacillati > Cyanobacteriota > Cyanophyceae > Oscillatoriales > Microcoleaceae > Planktothrix > Planktothrix sp. The sequence goes on along the minus strand of NZ_JBJUDF010000296.1, from coordinate 12,744 downwards.
AATAATGCTCCTCAAGATGGAACAACTCCTCAAGTTGTTAAAGCGATCGCACCAGGGCTAAAACTATTAGCACAACAATTGCAACATCCCGGATATTATATTTTACAAACCTTAGATCAAAGTTGGGTGGTGCAACCGTTTATTAATGTTGATCAACCTCACATTAAAAAAAGAGTGATTTATGCCTTTTCTAATTTAGAAGATGCCTTAAGTTATGGAAATGCTGATTCAAAATCTCAAATTGTAGCGGTTCCATTACCTGTGACTCATATTTTATTTCAAATGGTTGTTCTGGAAATGCCGGATAGTTTATGTTTTTTTGAAACGCCTAACAATTTTCAATCGGCTACGGAAATTAAACGCAGTGAAATTCAAGAATTAGTACAAGTTTATTTAAAGGATTATCAGCAACGTTGTCAGTCTAAATCTCGCAAAATCCCCCCCCATATTGCTTAAAGAAGCTATCAGTTATTCCTGATCAGTAAAAGAATAGCCAACAGTCAACAGTCAACAGCCAACTTTCAACCGTTAACCGTTAACCGTCAACTTTTCTTAATAAAGCCGACTCAAAACATAATCGGCTAAATCAATTAATACCTGTCGAGATTCACAGCTTGGAAACGGTTCGAGGTATTTGACAGCTTGTTGAGCATGATAGGAAGCTAATTCCCGAGAACGTTGAATCCCTGAACTATCTTTAATGAAGGCTAAAGCTTGTTCTAAATCTCCTTCTTGAGCAAATTCCCGCTCAATTAATGTTTCTAATGAAGGTTTTTCTTCTAAGGCATAGAGGGTGGGTGCAGTTAAATTCCCACTCTTGAGATCCGATGCTGCTGGTTTTCCTAATTCCTCCGTTAAGCCTGTAAAATCCAAAATATCATCGACAATTTGAAAGGCTAAACCAATATGGCGGCCATAGTGATATAAATCTTCTGCACGTTCGGTTGAAACCCCGCTTAAAATCCCTGCTGCTTTAGAACTATTGGCAATCAAAGAAGCGGTTTTATAATAACTTTTTTCTAAGTAGGCTTCAATCGATAATCCTGTGTCAAATCGATTCAGACCTTGTTGAATTTCTCCCTCCGCTAAATCCATAATAACTTGGGATAGTAATTTTACAACGTCCAGGTTATCCAAATTAGCTAAATACCAAGAAGATTGAGCAAATAGGAAATCTCCCGCTAAGACCGCAACTCGGTTATTGAATAAGCTATGAACCGTTGGAACTCCCCGGCGCATTTCAGCATCGTCAACAACATCATCATGGACAAGACTGGCGGTATGGATCATTTCTGTGATTTCCGCCAATCTGCGATGCTTGAGGGTAATATTTTGATCGGGCATTGTAGTTCGGGAAATCAACAGGACAATCGCAGGACGTACCCGTTTCCCTTTGACACTAAACAGGTGTTCTGCGGCGGCATACAAAATTGGATGACGTGCACCGACAAGCTGTTTTAAGTTATCGGTTAACTGCCGCAGGTCTGCTTCAACTGGCGAAAATAGAAGAGTTTGCGATGTCATGGATTAGCCAACTCAGGCGTTGAGTTAACAAAATTTTACATATTATAGTCTGATTTTAATCTGTTTCGGTTCAGGGGATCGCATTAAACTTCAACCCGAAGTCGGGAAATTTTGGTAAAAAATGCTTACAGTCCAGAGGGGATAAGGGTTGTAATCCTCTTCCGTCCCTTGAAAAAAAGTCACTCCTGGTTATTTTCCCACCGGCGTACCTCAATCTTTTTCCTGAACGGGTGAAGCCTGTAAATTCTCAAAAAATTTTCCCTCAAAGGCTTTGATTTTCTAATTTTTGTGTTATGTTAAGAGACAAGAGTTTAACCCATAATTCTACACATTAAGGGAAACAGGTCTAGCGATAAGATTAAGAATCATTAATCGCCACCTGGTTGAGCCATTGGCTCTCGGATAGCCGTTAGAACTTGTTAAATAGTTCGCAAGTCTATTCTAGTCGGTGGACTTATCCATGACATCGGTTAGAGGAGTCTCTAGTGAGGGTTTTCTACAGAAGCTCTTGGTTTTTTATAGAGATTTTTCTGGCGGAGTTGAGTGTGAGCAATATTTCCAGGGGATAACAATTTCCCATAGAAATTTTTAATAGAGGGTCATAACCGCTAGACCTTGACGGGTGCGTGTTGTCCTTATGTAGCGGGTCTTAAACTCCGGTTTGCTCCTCCTAATCCTTCTGGCTGGCTCCTATGTTCTATCACGATATGCCTTTAATCATCCCGCTTTTGGCAACGGGCTATGTCTTGATGATTTATTTGCTCTTAGCTCTCGCTAAGTATACAACAAATATATCTCGATTGAGATCTTAAAAATCTATCTTATAGCAGGGAAGAGGGAACAGCGATTGACTGGGAACAGGCAGGAAAAGATTTCTCTGCCCAGGGTTTTAGCATGAGTCAATGTCCTAACACCCCAGCCACGACTGCTATCAATCAGTTTTCCCAAATTACGAATTCTGAAATAGTGCAATGGAAAATGGAAGACAGACCCACCCAGTTTAAGACAAGCTGAGTGGGTCTTGTTGTTGCATATTAATTAGCTTAATGATGGAGTAATACCATCACTGACCGCAACAGGGGCAGTATTGACGGGTTCTACTGTAGGTAACGTGGTGGCTTCTACAGTGGGAGTAAACCCCAACCACTGAACAGAAATGTTAGCAAACTGTTGAGGGCAACCACTGACACAAAACCGAGTCGGTTTAGGAGAGTGAGTATTCCGCAGGCCTAACAGTTCTAATTCTTGAGATGCGGCTTTGACTAAAGAGACGGCTGGATCTACAAGCTGAACGTGAGCCGGAAGGATGGAGCGTAATATAGGAGCTAAATGGGGATAATGGGTACAGCCATAAATTAAGGTATCAATTTGCTGCTGAATTAAAGGAGTTAAATACTCCTGGGCGATTTGATAAGTATAGGGATCATGAATGCGGTTTTGTTCAATTAAGGGAACAAACTCTGGACACCCCACTTGCCAGACTTGAACAGAAGGATCAGTTTCCTGAATTGCATGACGGTAGGCATTACTGGCCGCCGTAGCGGGAGTGGCAATGACCCCGATGCGTTGGCCCTGTCGCATGGCGGCTTGAGCACCGGGCAGAATTAATCCCAAAATGGGGATATCAAATTCATCTTGAACCGTTTCTAAAGCGAGGGCGGAACTGGTGTTACAAGCCATGAGAATCATTTTGGCATCCTGTTGCATCGCCCAAAGAATAATGGGACGGACAAACTGCACAATTTCCTCTCGTGAACGGGTTCCATAGGGCAACCGCGCCGTATCTCCAAAGTAAAGTACAGATTCATTGGGAAGTTGACGGTAAAGCTCCCTTAAAACCGTTAATCCTCCTACACCACTATCAAATATTGCGATTCTTTTTTGTCGATTGTCCGTTGTCATGGGTTAAAAATCAGTCTTTGATTGTCTGTTATCGATGGTGAATAGGTCTGTTGTCAAGTCTGTTGGTTGTTGAACCCAGGTAATAGGCAATAAGGAATAAATTATTTCTTCCCCTTATTCCCCTTATCCCCCTTTTCTTCTTTGTCGTGTGAACCCCGGAAATCGAAATTTCTAAGTTTTTCACAAAAAAGGTTGCAAGTTGAAGTCATTATGAGTATGATATAGGAAGAAGAGGAAAAGGAGGATAGACTCAATGCAGATTAAAGATATTCCCCTGAAACAGATTCGCCGTCCCCTTTGCAAAAGCATCTAGCTTGAGATAGATTTAGAAGGGTTTGAAATTCGATACACTATTATCAATCTCTTCTATATTTGTAAGGTTTCGATTCATTCTATAAAATTGCTCAAGGAGTATTTTCAATCATGGTAGTAACTAACTCGAAACAACGTCTTTATCCGACGCGAATTGATTTACCGCAAGCAACTCGTGCCGGAGTGATTGAGATTCTAAACCATAGTTTAGCGACAACATTAGATTTAAAAACTCAAGTCAAACAAGCTCATTGGAATGTCAAAGGCATGAATTTCTATCAATTGCATGAATTGTTTGATGAAATGGCAACCGAATTAGAGGAATATATTGATCTAATTGCCGAACGAGCAACCGCGTTAGGTGGGACAGCCATGGGAACGGCTCGGATGGCAATTGCTAACACGATTATCCCAGAATTTCCCTTAGATTTGGCTAATGATCAAGATTATGTGGTGGCTTTAGCCGATCGCTATGCTCCTTATGGGAAAATGATTCGAGAAGCCATTGATCAAACAGGTGTATTAGGCGATGCGGATACGGCAGATTTGTACACTGAAATTTCCCGCGCTATTGATAAGCGGTTGTGGTTTTTAGAAGCCCATTTGCAAGGCAACTAAAAGGCGATCAATGGCAGTGTAACTCTTGACATGAACTAAAATCAAAATGAGTGAATCTGCATTACCGGATTATACCTATCAGTTGCAGGAGTTAATGCAACAAGCCGGGATTTCGAGCCTAGAAGAACTAAGTCAAATTGCTGGGGTTTCCCCGTTGCAGATTATTCGACTGCGACGGGGACTTGCGTTACAAACTTCTGTTAGTATTTTGTTGAAAATTAGTCAAGGTTTAAAGATTTCTTTAACTGAATTATTAACCGTGTTTGCTCCGGGTTCTGTCTCTGGTGAGACTGCATCTGGAAGTGATTTAGAACAAGAATATCAACGCCTACAAACACAGATGGAAGAGCAACGTTCTGTGTTGTTAGAAGAATGGAAACGGGAAAGTTTGCACATCTTAGAATCGTGGTTATTGCAATGGCCAACGGTGGTCTATCGAGTTCAAGAAAATCCTCAACTTCAGGCGGTAAAATTATTACCTTTTGTGCGTCCAGTGGAACAACTTCTGAGAGAATGGGGAGTAGAGGTAATTGCACCTGTCGGGGCACAAGTTCCTTATGATCCGCATCTACACCAACTTTTAGACGGAACGGCTCAAGTCGGAGAGCAAGTAATTGTGCGATATACAGGATATCGGCAGGGAAATAAACTCCTCTATCGAGCTAAAGTTAGTTTAGTCAAGACTCCATCAAGTTAAGGAGCGTACAATCAATTAGGTCAGAAAAGGGATGGGTTGATATGAAATCTCCTGTTCCCTAAGTTAAATTGATGTATTTGGCTATGAGTCCATCTCAAAGCTATACTAACTGAGTCCGACGAGTCTTATGGAGGGTTGAATCCCTAAAACACTATGAGTTCTGATGTTAAAATTCTTAAACCTCACGGGATTTTAGATGGTACTAAAGCGAGTCAATTTCGTCAAGATATTGGTGCTTTAGTTGAAAAGGGAGCCAAAACAATATTAATTGACTTCCAAGATGTTACGTTTATGGATAGTTCAGGTTTGGGTGCATTAGTTTTAGCTCTGAAAACCGTTAGAGCGGCTGGGAGTAAATTATTTGTTTGTTCAATTAATGAACAAATTAGAATTTTATTTGAACTCACCAGCATGGATCGGGTCTTTGAGATTTTTGAAAACGAAGAGAAATTTTTGGAATCTTTTGACAAGTGCTAACTTCATATGATGGGTTGGCTAACATAGGGTGGAAACGGGGAGTTGAATCTGGATGTCAACAGATCTGTGTTTCCCAATTTCACCCTAATCTAATCGAATTAAGACAAGATTCAATTCTGTTGAGCAAACCCCTGATTAACTAAAACTAACTTTGAGTAAAGAAAAATCATCATCAAATGGATTATAGGAATTAATTCTTTTGATAGTATTTAAAACTTCTTCTAAAGTATGATCTTGCAAATGGTTGTATTCTGTTAGAATTGAAATGAATCCTTCTAAGCCTAACATAGTATGATCAGGCTGATTAATTTCATAAACTCCATCACTAAAAATATAAAGGTTACTGAATTCTTCAATTTCATGGATAGCATCCATATATTCCGCTTCTAAAAACATTCCAACAGGCATTCCTCGCGTTTTTAAGCGTTCAATTTTAATATCTTTTTCATCTTTACCTGTTAATAAAATAGCAGGAGGATGACCTGCACTTGAATATAATAATTGCCGAGTAGAAAGTTGATAAACACCATACCAAATGGTAAAATATTTATCATTTTTATAAGTCATTTGAAAGGTGGTATTCAACGCTTTTAAAACGTTACTTGGCTGATAATAATCAATATTAGGAATTGCCCTAGAGCGCAGAAGATTGAGTACAGAAACTGAGGGAAGAGCGGCTCTTAACCCATGTCCTGATGTATCCAATAAATAAATTGATAAATGGTCGGAATCTAACCAAGAATAATCAAAAGAGTCTCCCCCTAATTGACGAGAAGGAATAAATTTAGCATCAATTTTTATAGGTTCATTTAAGGGTTCAGGAAGGAGGGAACGGACATATTCTGCGGCTTCTGCTAATTCTGCTTCAATGCGTTGTTTTTGGGTTTGTAAATCTTGACTCAGTTGATGTAACCTTAATCCTGCGCGAACTCTCGCATAGAGTTCATTCATTTCAATTGGTTTAGAGATAAAATCATCAGCACCTGCATCCAAACCTGTCACTCGATCTGAAACGGAACCAAGGGAGGTTAATAAGAAAAATTGTGTTGTTGATAATTCTGAAGTCGCTTTAACTTGACGACAAACCTCAATTCCGGTTAATTTTGGCATAATCCAATCACAAATAATCAGTGCTGGACGTAGATGTTTCGCCTGTTCTATCCCTTCTTCACCATTATTGGCCACACTGACATCATAACCCTGTTTTTTCAGTGTTCTTTTGAGAAGTTCTAAAATGGCAACATCATCATCGATAACCAGAATTTTAAACATGAGCGTTGAGGTACGTTGGTACACCAGATGAGGGCAATCAAGGCCAAGTATAAGACTTTGCTGCATCACATAAAACTACAGTTATCAGTTATCAGTTTTCAGTTTTCAGTTAACAACTGACAACAACTAACGATTGAAGGTTTACTGATGACTGATTACAGTTTTTTTTAAATGAATGCAAGATCGGCTGGATATTGATTCATCCCAAAATCTTGTTTTTGGGTTTTGACAAAGTTAGTCAAGACTTTTTCCAGGGCTGTTAACTTTTTAGCATCACTGACTTTGATTAGGGGTTGATGCCAAGATTGGGTAAGGCGGGATCAACCGAAGTTATACATCCATCCAAAGAAAGCCCAGCCCATCCTAAAAGTCAAGAACACCTTGTATGATTCAGCTTGAGTTCTAGTCTCAAGGAGAGGAAATACATGAGGTTGTCATAACTTTGTGGATAAGTTTAGTATACAGAGATTATTGCTGCCTGTGAAAGCTCTAGCTTCTGATTCCCTCTGTTTAACAGTGGGAGAAAAAACTTTTGAGAGAATCACGAAGATTTAGTATTTTGCGCCTATGTTGCATTCATGCTAGAAAATCACTTCATTAATCCAGTAAACTCTTAAAAAGACTCTCATCGGTACTGAGTCATTCACAAAATATAAATTGAATAAGAGGATTCAAAACCATTGTCACTACCCCAAACGACTCAACTTCAAGTTCCCTCTAGTCTGGCTGTCCTAGCTAAAGTCTTATCATGGTTTGATCAATTGTATCAACCTTTTATTCCTCAATCCGTCTGGATTCGTTGTCAGTTAGCTTTAGCAGAGGGATTTACCAATGCAGTTCGTCATGCTCACAAAGGACTTTCTGAAGATTTATATATTGATTTAGAAGTCACTATTTTAGAGCAAAAAATTGAGATTCGGATTTGGGATTGGGGCCAACCTTTTGATTTAGTACAAAAAATCAAGGATATCCTTAAGGAAATGAATGATATCCCAATGGATTGTGAAGCTAAAGGCGGGGGAAGAGGTTTAAAATTAATGTATGATATTGCTGATTATTTAAGTTATAATAAGAGTGCAGATGGACGGAATTGTCTATTAATTTCTAAGAATTTTTAAGCCAAGCTTTGATTTTAAATTAGTACATATAGCCAGTGTAAATGAATTGTATAAAAGAATCAAGTTGATGATTAATCCGCAAAAACACTCTTGTTTCCTGATAGGGGCGAGGTTGCCTCGCCCTTACGATCAATTGAGAATCTCCTGCTCTTCCTCCATTGTTTAAACCATTAAAGGTTCTGGCTTTAATAAACCATTCAGGATTTGTGCAGGTGGGTTTTGATGGGGCCATGCAAAAGCATGACGAAAAGCCGCTTTTTGGCAAGCTTGTAACTCTTCAAACCCTAGAATATCAAGAGTTAATAAATTCTCGTATTCAAAGGGTAAACGCACGTTATGTAAACCCGCATTATCGGTACAAATGGCAATATCAACTCCCGCATCAAAACAACGTTCAAAGACTATTTTTAACTGATGAATATCTTTGAGGGTTCCGGTTTTAATATAGGTGGTGGGACAGACTTCTAAACATTGATTTTGCCGAGCTAATTCTGGTAATAATTCAGGATGTAATAAGGGAATTTGAATGCCATGACCAATTCGCATTAAATAGGGCAACAATTCGGGATAACAACCTTCAGGAGTTTCATATAAATGTCCAGTAGTTTTTAACCCCAAGGATAAGGCGTATTGATATAAGTTAATAAACTCATCCAACCGTTCAGCATAATGATTATCCCCACCCGCCATATCAACGGCGCAAACATATTGAGGCATTTGGGCGGCTAAATCAATAATTGCCCGGTTCACTTCAAAAGGAAGTCGGGTGTGCATACATAAAATTTGGCTGGTAATAATGGGAGTATCACTACTTTGACTCGCTTTTCCTACCACTTCCACAATTTCAGCCATACAATCAATTCGTTGAGACTGACTGAGATGTTCTGGAGTTCGTAAATAAGGGGTATACCTTAATTCTAAATAAGCTAAATTTTCAAAGGTATAAGCACCCCGCATCAACCGATAAATAAAATAAGGCAAGGTTTCAACGGTTTGCACACTTTCGACCATTGTATGCAGTTCTAAATATTCATCTAAAGTATTGCGGGGTTTGGTATAAAAATCTTCAAACCGTTCATATTCGACAAACCCTTCGGTGAGTTGAGGGTTATGACGTTGGAAATACCGCCACAGAATACGCGGTACAACTGAACCCCCTAAATGGCGATGTAACTCGGCGTGTAACGGCATAGTAACTTTTACAATATAGGTGAAAACAATTCCTATCACTGATCAGCTTCAACGTCTCTTGGCTAACTTGATCAACCGATCCTGATATTGACCATTAACGATAACACAACCTTAAAAAATATGGGGTCAAAACCTGTATTTTTATGAAGATTTTTATTTGAGGCTTGCCAGCTAAAAAATTATTTTTTTTGTTATAATAAAAATTTGGATAAAAATAAAGAACACCAATTCAGATCCAGTCGTTAGATTTCCGAGAACCCTCAATTGAATTAACTGACATTCCTATCATCTTGTTAATTCCAATCTATAATCGATTTTCACTCTTTGCTGATCACTCATTGGCTGCCCGAAAACTTCATAAAACTTAATTTGACAAAGTTACCCTGAACACAGATAATAAAGGTTTGTGTAAAGTGTCGGAGTGAAAACTCTCTTGGCTAACGTAGTTGTTATCGGTGCCCAGTGGGGCGATGAAGGAAAAGGCAAAATCACCGATCTGCTGAGTGGTTCAGCCGATGTAGTTGTCCGCTACCAAGGTGGCGTTAATGCAGGTCATACAGTTGTAGTTGACAATCAAACCTTCAAACTGCACCTGATTCCTTCAGGTATTTTATATCCCGATACCGAGTGCATTATCGGTTCAGGAACCGTAATTGATCCTAAAATTTTAATCGAAGAACTGGATCAACTCGAATCCCTGAAGATTTCTACCCAAAACTTGATGATTTCCCAGACGGCTCATGTAACCATGCCTTACCATCGCCTCTTGGATCAAGCATCAGAGGAACAACGGGGATCTCAAAAGATTGGGACAACCAAGCGGGGAATTGGCCCAACTTACGCCGATAAGTCTGAACGCACGGGAATTCGCATCATTGATTTGATGGAAACCGAGAGTTTGCCCGATCAGTTGCGCTGGACGATTAACAATAAAAACGTTATCCTCGAAAAACTATATAATCTTCCTCCTCTTGACCCTGAAGAGGTCATTCAGGAATATTTGCAATATGCAGAACGGTTGCGTCCCCATGTCGTTGATGCTTCACTGAAAATCGACGCAGCAGTGCAGGCTCGACGGAATATTTTATTTGAAGGGGCACAAGGAACCCTGTTAGATTTAGATCATGGAACCTATCCTTATGTCACCTCCTCTAACCCGGTTGCTGGGGGGGCTTGTGTGGGGGCTGGAGTTGGCCCGACGATGATTGACCGGGTAATTGGGGTAGCCAAAGCTTATACAACCCGTGTGGGTGAAGGGCCATTTCCGACGGAAATGGTGGAGGGAATTGGCCAAGTTTTATGCGATCGCGGGGCAGAATTTGGAACCACAACGGGACGTCAACGGCGTTGCGGTTGGTTTGATGCGGTCATTGGTCGTTATGCCGTTAGAATTAACGGTTTAGATTGTTTGGCCATCACTAAATTAGATGTTTTAGATGGCTTAGAGGAAATTAAAGTTTGCGTTGCCTATGATATTGATGGGGAACGGTGCGAACATTTCCCCAGCAGTGCGCGAACCTTTGCTCGCTGTCAACCGATTTATGAAACGGTTCCCGGTTGGAAAGAATCAACGGCTGATTGTCGGACGTTAGAAGATTTACCCAAAGAAGCGTTAAATTATTTGAAATTTTTAGCGGAATTAATGAAAGTTCCGATCGCCATTGTTTCGTTAGGCGCGAGTCGAGAGCAAACCATTATTGTCGAAGATCCGATTCATGGCCCCAAACGAGCGCTATTAGATGCAGACGGACAACCTGTAACGGTTGGGGGTTAAATTCTCATCTTAAATTCCCAGGTTTCGACCTGGGAATGCTTTTTTTTGGGGTTTTCCTAACAACTCAACGGCAATGATTAAAGTTTGTCATTTATTCATTTATCCGATTAAAGCCTGTCAAACGATTGCTATCAACGAAGCAGTAGTAACCTTAAAAGGGTTAGCTGGTGATAGACAATTCATGTGGATTGACTCAACAGGTCAGTTTGTTACTCAAAGAACCTATCCACAACTGGCTCAAGTACAAGTTCAACAGTTAGGAAAAACCCTAAAACTGTCTGTTGAAACAGGAGAAATACAACCTTTGGAATTAGAACCTACATTAACTGGAAGAGCAATTCCTGTTAAGATTTGGCGAGATGATACCGTTGCCATTGATCAAGGAGATCAAGTCGCTGAATGGTTAAAAAACGCATTAAAACTTGAGGAAACTTTTCGTTTAGTTCAACAATCACCGGATTATCCTCGATTGGTTGATCCCAATTATGCGGTTAAATCAGACAATCACGTTAGTTTTGCCGATGGTTATCCTTGTTTATTAACCAATACTGCTTCTTTGGATGATTTAAACCGAAGATTAGCCGAAAATTATTCTGATTCTCAACAACAAATTTCCATGAATCGCTTTCGTCCTAATATTGTCATTGAAAGTGATCAACCGTTTATTGAAGATAGTTGGAAATCAATTTTAATTGGAGAGGTTTATTTTGATTTAGTCAAACCCTGTAGCCGTTGTATTGTAACAACAACGGATCACAAGAGTGGCGAAAGAAATGAATTAAAAGAACCCTTAAAAACCTTAGCGACCTTTCGACAACAACCTCGTGGAGTTATGTTCGGTTTTAATACCATTCCTCGGAATACCGGAAAAATTCAGGTCGGAGACTGTATTGAGGTTGTAGAAACCCAATGAAACCTTAAGTTTCACTTCAGATAAACTGATTCAGTTAGTGAATTTTTAGGTAGGTTTACCTTGAACTGAGGGACAAAATCGGGTAATATTTAATACCATACCTGTTGCGTTATAGGGTGTTGCCCAAATGACTTATAGCCTCAGAATTGCTGATTTGCCCAGTGATGAGCGTCCCCGTGAACGATTAATGGCCATTGGCTCCAGAAATTTAGCAACGGCTGAATTGATAGCAATTCTGTTAGGAACAGGTCAGGGAAAAGGAAAATTATCTGCGGTCGGTTTAGGACAATATTTATTAAATCAGTTAAGTCAGCATCAGCGAGATCCCTTAGCCGTATTGCGAGATATTGGAGTTCATGAATTAACTCAAATTCATGGAATTGGCGTGGCAAAAGCCACAACAATTTTAGCAGCGATTGAGTTAGGAAAGCGAGTTTTTCAATCTAAACCCCCGGATTTAACAGTGATTGAGACTCCCCAAGCAGCGGCAGATGCCTTAAGTCATGATTTAATGTGGCAACCCCAAGAACGATTTGCCGTGTTATTGTTAGATGTGAAACATCGCCTCTTAGGGACTCAAGTGATTACCATTGGAACTGCAACGGAAACCATTGCTCATCCCCGCGATATTTTTCGAGAAGTGTTGAAAAGTGGTGCCACACGGGTGATCATTGCCCATAATCACCCATCTGGAAATGTTGAACCCAGTTCAGAAGACATTAATTTAACTCGTCAACTGTTACAAGGCGCGCAATTTTTATCCATTCCACTGTTAGACCATATTATTTTAGGGAATGGTAATTATCTGAGTTTACGCATGACAACATCGTTATGGGAAGAATATCCTCAAAATGAGTAAAATTTCTCTTTTTTAAGATTTAACGTGCTTAATTAATAGTTGAGCGATCGCTTGTAATTGCTGCTTATTAAAGGTTTTTAAGAGAAC
>NZ_JBJUDF010000295.1:0-2598 GCF_046067725.1 Planktothrix sp. | reverse complement strand
TCTCAATTTAATTTTCCGTGATCAATTTACCCAAACTGGGATTATTCCAGGGAGTTCAATTCGGGGTCGTTTTCGGGCAGAAATGCGTCAATTTTTAGGGGAAGCTGACACGAATCAATGGTATGGTAGTGAAGCGGAAATGGGAAAACCCGACAGCACCAGTGAGTCTTTTGTTAAGTTTGAATATGCTTCTATTGTGTGGTTGCCTGTGTTTTGTCCGGGTCAACCGATGGTTTGGGTCACTTGTCCACGACTGTTAAAACGTTATCAACGAATTGCCGGAATTTCTAACCCGATTCCGGCGGTTTATACTGGGTCAAAAACTTTAAATGCTTTGAATATTAATGGCAAAAATACCTTGTTTTTTAACTTTGGATTTTTGACCATTGATAAAACGGAAGATCTTAAACCTTGGTTTCCAAATGGTCAAGAATTGCCTGGGGTTGTAGTCGGCGATGATGAGATTTCAATGATTCATGATATGGCCTTATATCGTCAAAGTCGGGTGGCTTTAGATAAGCAGGAGAAGAAAGTTTCAAAAGGTGCTTTTTTCAATACGGAAGCTTTACCTGAAGAAACGTTTTTAGTGTTTGCGATCGCAATTCGACCCACAACCCAAACTTGGGAACCCTTCATGGGAGATGAAGAAGCAGAAGTTTATTTAGGCGGCTTAGAATCCATTGGTTTTGGTCACTGCAAAATTACTTTAAAAGGAGTTAAATAATGGCTTGGACAACCTACAAATTAGATCAATATGCCCACGATTTAGTGCTGAAATATCGAGATCAAAAAGATGCCCTAAATCAAGCGTATAAAATGCGGATGACCGTTGCATTCGGGTTAGAACGATTTTGGGGGGAACAGTTTCGTTTAGAGGGGGCAAAAGCTGCTTACTGGAAGGATACCTGGGCAACCTTGGTTAAAATTATGCAGCAAGCTGGGGTAAAAATTCCTAATGATTCGATCCAAAATGGAAACAGCCAACAAATTAAGGCAATGACGGATAAACTCTGGAATTTTGACCCCCAACAACGCAAGGTTGCTTTAGCAATTTTGACTCAACTTTGTGAAAATATGGTTTGGTGGACACAACGTTATAAACCATCGGGAGGCGAGAATAATGGTTGATAGTAATTCTGTGCCGTTAATGTTTCGTGCTCAAATCGAATCCCGCAGCCAAATTCAATATCCACAGAATCAACAAGCGTATACTTGGGCGGAAGAATGGATGGAGGGAATTGGCGCTAAAAATCCTGAATTTAGTGATAAAATTCAAGTCAAAAGTTACCCGATGACTTGGCGATTTATTACCAATAGCGGACAGGATGAAGGTGTGATTCGTCCTGTCATTGGGGCGCGGGGTTTTCCCTACTATCCGGGTGCAAGTATGAAGGGGGCGTTTTTGCGGGTCTGTAGTCCTCAACAAGCGCTGAAATATTGTGGCGGGACAGTAAGGACGGAAACCAAACCGGGGTTACTGAGGTTTCATGGTGGCTATCCTCAAAATGAAGATTGGAAGGACGAAGATCGATTAGTTGATGTTGTCCATCCCCAGGAAAATTGGCAGGTGAAAAACTCAGGAGGTCATTCTGCTTTTATCCAAATTTCTCTCTATAAACCGTTATTAATGTTTGGGATTTCTAGTCAGAAACCCTTGGATGATACGGAATGGGAAATCATTTGGCAAATCTGGGAAAAAGCATTAGGTCGCGGAATTGGTTCGCGGGTAAGTGCGGGGTATGGTCAACCGAAAATACACCCGGAAAATGCTTTATTAACCGTTCATTTGAAGGGTCAAGGATTAGCTTCTCAATTGATTAATAAAGACGGTGAATTTCGCGCCAATATGTTCAAAGCGGCGTTAAGAGGTCATACCTTACGATTGTTGGGAGGAGTCACAACTGAAAGCACGGCTGAACAATTAACTCAATCCCTTTGGGGCGGTTTTGCAGGTGCAAATGGTTCAATTGTGGGGAAATTAGGAATTGCATTTCAAGCTCAGAATTTAGAGTTGGATGACTTTACTTATACTCCCAACAGTAAGCCGTTTTCAATGCCTATTTATGACTTGAAAAAAGGGCAATTAGATATTTTAGTCATGGGGAATTTGAGTGAGGAGGAACGAACGGAACATCAGAAATTAGTAACCCAGTTGATTAAATTTACTCTGCTGTTAGGAGGATTTGGTAAATCTTGGCGACGGATTGATCATCGGATGTTTTTTGATGAATATTTCGACAAGGGAAATAAGCCGATGATTGGTTGTCATTGGGAGTTAATTCCGCCATCGATTAGGTTGTATTGTCCGGTGCAAGAGTTAACAGATATTACTAAATTTCTGAATAATCTTCACACCCGAATTAAAAACTGGGTGCGGCAAACTCAGGGAAAACAATTAAGTCCTCAAGGGGCTAATTGGCGAGAAGCTTGGCATCCGAATAAAGTACAAGTTTGG
Organism: Planktothrix sp.; assembly: GCF_046067725.1. NCBI lineage: Bacteria > Bacillati > Cyanobacteriota > Cyanophyceae > Oscillatoriales > Microcoleaceae > Planktothrix > Planktothrix sp. Next base: position 143 of record NZ_JBJUDF010000295.1, on the reverse strand, counting down.
GGTCGAATTGCTGAGGATGAATACTCAAGGGCTGTTGATTGGTTTCATGGAAACTATAGCGGTTCAAGAACCATTAAACAGTCGGATTTGACGGGAAAAATGGGAAAAATTGGGCGGATTTGGCATCGGATGTATCCCCGTTA
>NZ_JBJUDF010000294.1:0-13456 GCF_046067725.1 Planktothrix sp. | reverse complement strand
TTCTCAACTATAAAATTAGGATGTAGAAAAATTATAGCTTGATGCGATCAGATCAAACTGCTATGCTAAACTATAAGTTAGCGGTATTTATCCTGAAGCTGAGGTAAAACGTTAAACGGTGGAAACAATTTTCTATGAAATTAATATTTTTTTAGCAATTTTTGTATCTATTTCAAGAATTTTTAATTAAAGTTTATAAAAATTGTTCAACTATACAAATCGCCTAATGCTTAAGCAAATTAACTTAAAAAACTGGAAAAGTTTTAAAGATGCAACATTATATATTGATCCAATTACTATTTTAATTGGAACTAATTCTAGTGGCAAGTCTAATGTTATTGATGCTTTAGATTTTTTAAGTCGCATTCCTGAAGCAAAATCTTTAGAATCTGCTTTAATCGGTGATAGTCATACCCCAGGAATTCGAGGGGGGTTAGAATGGGTGGTTAAAAAACCAGAAACACAGTTTACTTTAGAAGCGGTTATTAGTGGAGGATATGAACAGGAGGATGAGCAAGTTGAATTTGATTGTCTTTATAGTATTACAGCAGAAATAGAACCTAAAATCCAATTAATTAATGAATTTATAAAATTAATTAAATCTAATGAGAATGATGGAATTAATAACTCATCAGAAAATACGGTTAGTCGTATAGATTCATTTCCACATCCCTCTTTGAGTGGGATAAAAATGACTCTTGGAAAGTATGAATCATCAGCATTAAACAAATTGTTTCCTAGCACTCAATTTATTTTGATGAATCAGAAATATCTGCCCTTTTATAATTTTTATTCTTTGATAACTACGAGTTGGAGTCACACTACTACTATAGAAGTTCTCAAAAAAATATTTATTATTAACCCAATTCCTCAAAGGATGAGAGACTATTCTCCTCTATCAAAAACTTTAGAACAAGATGGCTCAAATCTTGCGGGAGTTTTAGCCGCCCTTCCTGAACCTGAGAAAGAGAAAATAGAACAAACTTTATTGAATTATTTATCCCAACTTCCTGAAGGAGATTTACAACGAGTTTGGGCTGAACCTGTGGGAAGATTAGGTAGTGATGCGATGTTATATTGTGAGGAAAAATGGGGTAACAATCAAGAACCTTTATTAGTCGATGCAAGAGGAATGTCCGATGGAACCTTAAGATTTTTAGCCATTTTAACCGCTTTATTGACCCGTCCTGAAGGAAGTTTAATTGTAATTGAAGAAGTTGATAATGGTTTACATCCCTCTCGTGCAGGTTTACTTTTACAAATGTTACGAGAAATTGGGCAAAAACGTAATATCGATGTTTTAGTTACAACTCATAACCCGGCTTTAATGGATGAATTAACCCCTGATTTTATTCCTTTTGTTATGGTTGCTTATCGAAATCAAGATACCGGAGAAAGCCAGTTAATTCCTTTAGATGAAATTGAAAATTTACCGAAATTAATGGCATCAGGTTCTTTAGGAAAAATTACCCAGCAGGGATTATTAGAAGAAAGTTTAGCTAAACATCGGGAATAGAAATGATGGGAAAAGTATTAATTTTTGATACTTCTATCCTTTGTGTTTGGTTAGGAGTTCTGGGTAAAGAAACCTGTGGTTCAAAAGAAAATTTTTGGAATAAAGCTAAAGTTGAGGAAATTTTACAACGAGAAGAACAATTAAAAACAACGTTTGTTTTACCGTTAGCTTCTATTATTGAAACGGGAAATCACATCGCCCAAGCTTCAAATTTACGGTATGAAACTGCTCTAAAATTAGCAGAATTAATGAAATTAACGGCGGATAATCAAACCCCTTGGGCTGCATTTACCCAACAGTCAGAGTTATGGAATTCTGAACAAATTAAACAGCTTGCGGATGAATTTCCTCAGTTAGCCACACAAAAATTATCCCTCGGAGATGCAAGTATTAAGCGAGTTGCAGATTATTATGCTAAGTTAGGTTATGAGGTCAAAATTCTAACAGGAGATGAGGGATTAAAATCTTATGAACCTGCGAAACCTCCCTTAATTCCTCGGCGTAAGCAAAAGTAACCGTTTCCCTCTTCAAAATGTGAAAATCGGGTTGACACTTGTAAGACAATAAGCTATCTTTATATTTAAAGTTGATTTATATAGGATTTAACTTTAAATATAATTAAAATCAAACAATGTTAATTCGGTTTACTGTAGAAAATTTTCTATCTTTTAATGAAAGAACTGAATTTACGATGATTGCTTCTCCTGACAACAATCATCCTCGCCATGTTGTTCAAGAGGATAACAAAGAATCCATTAGATTATTAAGAACTTCTGTGATTTATGGAGCTAATGCTTCTGGTAAATCTAACCTGATCAAAGCCATGAAATTTGCTCAAGATTTTATTGTAGATGGCGTTGATAAAAATAAAAATATAAAAGTTAGTCTATTTAAACTTGAGCAAGATTCTTCTAAAAAGCCCTCTCGGTTTGAATTTGAGTTTAGACATCATCAAAAACAGTATGCTTATGGATTTATCATTGATCCTACTCAAGTTTATGAAGAATGGTTATTTGAAATAGGTATTACCAAAGAAGAAAGAATTTATGAAAGAAATGGCAATGATTATCAATTTAACTTTAAACATTCTCTATTTAATAGAATAGAAGGTGAAGAACAAAGCAGAATTAAATATGAATCTAAAAGTACGAGAGAAAATTTATTATTTTTAACTAATTCTAAAGAACGCCGTATTACACATTTTAAAGATATTTATAATTGGTTCTCAAATGTATTAAAAATTTTGTTTCCCGAAAGTAAACCTTTTGCACTTCCCTTACTGTTAAAGGACAATGAAGAATCATTAAACCCAGGTTTTTTTAATAATTTTAATCAATTATTAAAATCTTTGGATTTAGGAATAGAAAGAGTAGATATTAATGAAATTGATTTAGAAAACTATGAGAGAATTCCGCTAGAAGTTAAAGAAATGATTCAAGAAGAATTCCCTTATCATGATGAAACAGCTAATGCAATATTTGTTTTAGCAAGAAATAAAGGGAGCAGTTTAATGATTCGATCTATTCCAGATTCAAAAGCTTTGAAAGTTATGAACTTGGTTATAATTAAGCATGATAAAAATAAAAAAGAAGTTTTGTTTGAAATTGAAGAAGAATCAGATGGAACCCAAAGAATTATAGATTTAATTCCGATGTTAATTAAACTCTCTCAAGGCGATGTTGTTTTTGTTATTGACGAAATAGAAAGAAGCCTTCATGTATTGTTAGCGCGGAAAATATTTGAGCTTTTTCTCAATTTTGAAATAGAGAATCAAAATCAAAATGATAAATTGCATAATAGCCAATTAATTGCTACAACACATCAAGTTACTCTTTTGGATATTAAAGAACTTTTTAGAAAAGATGAAATTTGGTTTATTGAAAAAGATCAACATGGACAATCAATTGCTTATTCTCTTGCTAATACCCATGTAGAAAATTTAGATTTAGTTAAAGGTTATATTAACGGTCGGTTTGGAGCTATCCCTTTTTTCAGAGCGATTAAAAATGATGAAAAACCAGTTTTGGCTACATAGGAATCAAAGAAATGCCTAGAGAAAGAAATGATTATCAACGAATAGTCCAAGATATTTTAGATGAATGCAAGGATGGTAACTGGAAAATTTATGTCATTGCAGCAGAAGGTGACAAGACAGAATATTTTTATTTCCAGAAGCTCATTCAACAATACAGTTTACAGTTAAACAAGAGGAATATTAAGTTAAAATATCTTGATAGAATCCATTCTGGAGACTCTGCTCCTGCTGCTGTTTATGCACAATTAAAGCAATGTTATGATGAGTTAGTTAAAAAATATGATATCCAAGAGTATGATGAATTATGGATGATTATTGATACAGATGATTATAACAACCGTAAAGTTCAAATTCAGCAATTAACAAAACTCTGTCACGACAACGAAAATTTTAAAATTGGATTGAGTAATCCTTGCTTTGAACTTTGGTTAATTCTCCATTTTGTAGATGCGGATACTCAATTGGCGAAAAGTAATAATTCCCAAAAATCTAAAACTAATAAAAAACGGAAAGTCAAACAACCTACAATCAGGGAATCCATTGAAAATGAAGGAATCAAAGGTAGACCTAAACTTTGTAAGCAGGTTCTTGATGATATCCACCCAGATAAATCTAAATCTAATTACTATAAAGAATTTATTAAAGGTAAGTATCTAGTTGCTGCAATTGAACGAGCTAGAAAACTAGGAGACTGTCATCCAACTGATAAGGACTTTCCTCAAAGAATCGGTACAATGGTTTATAAACTTTTAGAACAGTTTTCAGAATTATTTGAACAATTAGATTAAAGCTTCTATCGATTTATTCCTAACCCCAATTAAAAAAGGGTATGACATCGCCATACCCTCATAATTTTAATCCTTAAAATTCAGCAAACTATCTCTGTTGTAGAGACGTTGTATACAACGTCTCTACGAGAATTTATTTCGCTTTAGCAACGTCCATGACTTCATCTAACAATGTGCCAGATTCTTCCATTTTGCCAATGTCCAGAATCGTTTTAATCACAGAGTCGGGGTTCAAGCTGATGGAGTCAATTCCCAGTTCAACTAAGAAGCGGGCAAACTCTGGATAATCGCTAGGCGCTTGACCACAAATCCCAATCTTGCGACCATATTTTTTAGCCGCTTTAATGGCAATCGTGACCATCCGACGGACGGCTTCGTTGCGTTCATCGAAGATATGAGCAACTAAAGCCGAGTCACGGTCTAACCCTAACGTTAATTGCGTTAAGTCGTTAGACCCAATGGAGAACCCGTCGAACACTTGGGCAAATTCATCAGCGAAAATCACGTTACTGGGCAGTTCGCACATCACATAGACTTGCAGTCCATTGACGCCGCGTTTCAGACCGTGTTTTTCCATTTCTGCTAACACTTTGCGACCTTCATCGGGAGTGCGACAGAAGGGAATCATCGGAACCACGTTGGTTAAACCCATTTCGTCCCGAACCCGTTTCAGGGCGACACATTCTAACCCATAAGCTTCGCGGTAGTTGGGGTCATAGTAACGAGACGCACCCCGCCAGCCAATCATCGGGTTTTCTTCTTTGGGTTCAAACTGACGACCGCCTAACAAGTTGGCATATTCGTTGCTCTTGAAGTCGGACATCCGTACAATCACAGGATTCGGATAGAACGCCGCCGCAATCATCCCAATTCCATGAGCCAGTTTATCCACGAAGAAATCGGGTTTATTCGGATAAAGTTTGGTCAGGTCGGCAATTTCCCGTTTAACAGATTCGTCTTCGAGTTGGTCAAATTTCAACAACGCTAACGGGTGCGCTTTAATATGATTGGCAATAATAAACTCAAGTCGCGCTAACCCCACACCATCGCAAGGAATACCGGATAACCCAAAGGCTTCTTCGGGGTTCCCGACGTTCATTAAAATTTTCGTCCGAGTTTTCGGTAGATTATCAAGGACGGTTTCTTGAACTTCAAAGGGAACTAAGCCTTCATAAACCCGACCTTCTTCCCCTTCAGAACAGGAAACGGTAATTTCTTGTCCGTTTTTAATTACGGCTGTCGCATCGCCACAACCCACAATCGCCGGAATTCCCATTTCACGGGCGATAATCGCTGCGTGGCACGTCCGTCCGCCTGCGTTGGTAACGATGGCGCTGGATTTTTTCATAATCGGTTCCCAGTCGGGGTCAGTCTTATTGGTGACTAACACTTCACCCGCTTGGAATTCATCAATTTTATGAACATCCAGAATCACTCGCGCTTTCCCTTGACCAATCATTTCGCCAACGGCGCGACCCCGTGACAGGACGTTGCTGGTTCCTTGGAGTTTGAAGTTTCGGAGAACGGAACCGGATTTTTGAGATTGTACTGTTTCAGGACGAGCTTGGACGATGAATAATTGTCCGGTAATCCCATCTTTGGCCCATTCAATATCCATCGGGGTGTAAGTACCACGAGCTTGTGAATAGTGGTTTTCAATAATACACGCCCATTTTGCTAATTGCAAAATTTCATCGTCATTAATGCAATATTTTTCCCGTTCAGATTGAGGAACTGAAACGTTTTTCGTTAGTTTAGAACCGCCGATGTCATAGACCATCTTCAGTTCTTTGGTTCCTAAGCGTTTTTCTAAAATTGGACGGAACCCTTGTAATAAAGTCGGTTTGAACACGAAATATTCATCCGGGTTCACCGCACCTTGTACGACGTTTTCTCCTAACCCATAGGCGGCGGTCACTAAGGCGGCATTTTTGAATCCCGTTTCAGTGTCGATGGAGAACATCACCCCAGAACTGGCGAGGTCAGACCGCACCATTTTTTGCACACCAACCGATAAAGCCACGTTAAAATGATCGAAGCCTTTAATCGTCCGATAGGAAATCGCCCGGTCGGTGAAAATCGAAGCAAAGCATTTATGGCAGGATTCTAATACACCTTCTTCGCCATAAACGTTTAAATAAGTTTCTTGTTGTCCGGCAAAACTAGCATCGGGTAAGTCTTCAGCAGTGGCGGATGAACGAACAGCAACGTCTACATCGTTCGCATAACGTTTGCATTCTTCCTTATATTCTTCGCCAAATTGGTTGCAGAAATCGCCATTTGTACTGTAGCGTTCACAAAGTTTTTTATAGGCGCTGGTAATCGCTTCTTCTAGGTCGGCTGGAAACGGAGTGTCAAGGATTAAGGAACGAGCTTGTTTACCGCGTTGCCGCAGATTTTGCATATCTTCAACATCGAGGTCTGCAAATAGTTCTCGTAATTTTTTCTCTAAACCCGCAGACTCAATAAAATAACGATAAGCATAAGCAGTAGTCGCAAATCCATTGGGAACATTCACGCCTTGGGGGGTCAGTTGTTGAATCATTTCACCCAAGGATGCGTTTTTTCCACCTACTAAGGGAATATCTGAAATTCCCACTTCATCAAACCACAACACAAAAGCTTTTTCCTTCGCTTCTGAATTTACGGTTCCAGTCGTTGCATAAGCGTCAACCATTTTAAAATTCCTCCAATTGGAATGACGATTGAATCAAAACTCGTCAATCTTTTTTGTTTATTTAAGTTCAAACTTAGGTCAGAATGTATTTATCCTTACCCGTACATTCTGAGGGGCTGGTTCTAAATCATTCCAGACTGAATTGAATGTTTAGAACTTCATCAATCTTGCATTACGAACTCGGTAGTTCTTAAGATTTTGTTTCGTTTTCTTTTCTCTAGGTGTGAACTTTCGGTCTCAACGGAGGGTTTGTTTTCCCTCTATCTCAAAGCGTACTACTTTCTATCGTGATTTCAATATAGGTTCATTTGGCTCACATAGTTACCAAAAGTAAAAAATAGTTGCCATTAGGGAATTATGCGCTATTCTTAAAAAAGATTAAATCCTCAAGTCTCTTGGGATTAACGTTAACAAATGTTGCAAATGAATGTTACTCCTTGTCTCAAAAAACCAGAGTTGGGTTCTGCAAGCTCCCAGAATCCAAATACTTGCCCCATTCAATATATTGTGCAAATCATCAGCAGCAAATGGTCGGTCTTAATTTTGCGGGAGTTATTAATTAAGAATTGTCGTACCCATGAATTTTTAGACGCTTTACCCGGAATTAGTACGAAAACCTTGACAATTCGCCTCCGAGAATTAGAAAAATATGGTATTATTGAAAGGAGGGTCTATGCAGAAATTCCCCCTCATGTTGAATATTCGCTCACGGATAAAGGACGACAATTACAACCTGTATTAACGGTGTTGAAACAAGCCGGAGAACGATTATTACAGCAAGATGCTTGTCACTGTTCCATCAACTCTTAAAATCGGTGTTGGGTGTCAGGTTGACTACAGGAAAGGACGATTGCTGTTAAGATTTTCGCTAAACCGTTCAACGATTAATCGTAAAATTGATAATCCCAAAACGATTAAAAATAAAATTAACCCGATGGTACAAGCATAACCTAAGTCTAACTCTTGGAACGCTCGTTCATACAAATAATAAACAATCGTTTTAGAACTATTTCTTGGCCCACCTTGGGTCATAATATAAACTTCTTCAAACACTTTCGTTGAGGATATCGCCGAAATTACCCCCACTAAAACCATATAAGGTTTCATCAAGGGTAAGGTAATATCCCAATGTTTTTTGAACCCATCAGAACCATCAATACTAGCGGCTTCATACAATTCTAATGGAATTCCTTGTAATCCTGCTAAATAAATCACCATATAATAGCCTAATCCTTTCCAAATCGTCACCGCCATCACACTAAATAAAGCAACATTAGGACTGGTTAACCAAGGAATAGCCGGAAACGAAATCGCACTCAAAAGTTGATTGAAAAAACCATTTTCTGCATATAACCATTTCCAAGCAATACCCGCCACCACCATTGAAATGACAACCGGAACATAATAAGCGGTTCTAAATCCATTAATTCCGCGTAATTTTTGATTGACTAAAATTGCTAAAGCTAAAGGTGCAAAAACTAAAATTGGAACCACAATCATTAAATAAAGAAAGGTATTTTTTAAGGTTTCCCAGAATACCTCATCTGTCCATAACCGTTGAAAATTCTTAAACCCCACCCATTCTGGCGGCGCGAGTAAGTCATAACTAAACAAACTTAAATAAAATGCTTGTAATGCTGGCCAGAATACGGTTAAACTCAGCATTAATAAAGCAGGAAATAAAAACAAATAAGGTGTTAAACCCGATTTAAACTTTAACATATATCAGGGAATAGGGAACAGGGAATAGGGAACAGGGAACAGAAAAAAGATAAATTTTCAACAAGCAGTTTAAATCTTTATTCGCTTCATGTCAAAATATGATTTGATTTTAAGTGCTACGCATTACAGTTGTAGAGACGTGCCATGGCGCGTCTCTACCAAATCCTGAATACATTCCCTGTTCCTTATTAATCATTAATCAAGTTTGAGTTGAGAAAATAACTCATCCCAATTTTTTGATACTGGACTATCCAGTTCTGCTTTAACTTCAAAAGTCGTATTACACGCTTTCGGTTGAGTTAACGCTTGAATACATAACTCTGCAATATCTTCTCGACTAACTTGTCCTTTAATCGTATCTCCTTGGTCAAATATTAACGCAGAACCGCCAGGTTGTTCTGTTAACGCACAGGGACGAATAATCGTATAGGGAATTCCACTCGAACGAATAACCTCTTCTCCGCGTAATTTCCACGTTAAAATCCCGCCTAATTGTTCATTTAAACGTACCGCCGGAGGTTCTTCTTCTAAATTTAATCCCGGTTTCCCCGGACGAGTGACCCCCGCCGAACTTACCTGAATAAACCGAGGTAAAATTTCTCCGCCATAGGCTTTAATTGATTCAATTTCTAATTGAAATAACCCCGGTTCAAATTTAGGGTTTAATGCACCATCATATTCAAATTTACTCAACATTAATTGTAAGGAAAACACTTGACTAGAATTAAACGGTTGTCCCTCTGGTAATGTTTTAGCACGAAACACTGGAATTAATTGATTAAAGGGAATCCGAATTGTAATTGGAATATTGTAAACCGTATCAAAGGAATAACAATATCCCACACTATCCCAACCCTCATTACAGCGAATAATAAATTTATAACGTTTTCCATCTCCCTTAACCCGTAATTCAATTCCTTGATAATTTGATAAATTTAAAGGCGGTTCAAAATTACGAGTTCTAACGGAAACAAACCCTCCAGAATTCGCCGTTGAAACATATCCCGTAAATAAAGCTGCATTCGGAATTAATTTCAATGAACTTTCACTCATTCCCCCCATAACAATATCATCTAAAGCTCCCCAAATTTCCTTAACTGCTTCAGTAGGTTGGGTAAAATCAAACAAAACTTTATCCCCAGAATTTCTCAGGGTTTTAGGTGCTGCATTGATTAAATTTTGAATTCCTTTATATTCTACTAATTCCGGTACATCAACCACTTCCGGCATATAAAACTTAATTCCTTGATAATATTTTTCTCGGTTTGGTGTATCTCCCTCCACAGGTTGGACTTTAGTTCCACTACAACAAATAATTGCATTAATATCTTCAAAGATAGCAGGCGTTAAAGTTTCAGGAATGGTTAAATCTGCTTCAATTAATTCTACCGAATTTCCTAAAATTGTTCTTGCTCTTTTCGCATCCCGAACCAAACAACGGACTTTAATCCCTTTTTGCTGTAACCGTTGAACCACTCGTTTTCCAACTCCTCCTGTCCCACCAACTACTAAGATTATATTGGGTTTATCAAGGTTGGTTTTAACCTTTCCACCGAATAAATTTTGTATCCATCTAATGTTACCAATAAACGGAATCACCCCAAAATAAGCTAAGGTTTTCAGGAACCGACCGCCATCCCATTGTCCTTTTTGTGGTTCTGTCATCGCCTTCTCCGTATAATTTTGTTAAGGAACTGTCGTTATAGATTAAGATATGTAACAAATATAACTTACAAGCGGGATTGTGGGAGGGATAAGTTCCATGCTGAATTTCACGCTTACCGAAAAATCACTAGAAATCAGCGTGGGGTACTTCCACCCTTCAGCAAGCTCAGGGTATCACAGGTTCAGTAACACCTTCGAGAAGACTTCGGCGTGAGCGAACGTCGAATGCTCAGTAACAACAGGGACTCCCCCAAGTTAATTTTGCGCTTGTCAATCCCGACAAACTTAACAATATTTATACTGAAATTATAAGACCAAGATGGGAGTTTGAAAACTTAGTGTCAATACATAACTCTTGATTAAAATGTAAACTTTTGTAATCATTTTCAAGACTTCTGAAGAAAAAACAATCAGTTAGTTTATACTAAATTTATTAAATTCATATTAAATTAGGATATTCTCTAATAGAACCCAAAGGCTTGGATAAAATCCCTAGAGATTGTCCTTTAGAAGCATCACATAAGCGGGGTGCAATCTCTTATAATCTTTGGATTCCTCTGTGCGAGGGGTGAGTTTTACGCTGGAAAAACCTCCTCACTTTCTAACCGATTCAGGCTAACCCAAAACCATTTCAGGTAATAGAAAATAAAGGATTGATCATGAATATCGTTAATTTTGAACTGAGTTCAGCCTTCACAGACAATATATTACTGATCATTGATTCATCCGTTACGAATATCCCCCAATTATTAGACGCAATGGGTGAAAATGTTGATTTTATCATCCTCTCCAAAAATGAAGATGGAATTCAACAAATTACCAATATTTTATCAGGCTACAAAAATTTAAAAGCTGTTCATCTCCTCACCCATGGAAGTTCAGGAACACTGCATTTAGGGAATACAACCCTAAACGTCAATAATCTTGAAAAATATGCGCCGCAACTGAAAACTTGGCGACAAACTTTTACAGAAAATACCGATTTTTTAATTTATAGTTGTGAACTCGCATCGGATGACGGTCGGTTTCTGTCCCGTCTTCATCATTATCTAGGAGTCAACCTGGCGGCTTCGCGTCAAAAAGTGGGTTATACTCCCTTGGGAGGAAGTTGGAACCTAGATGTTATCTTAGGAAAAATTACCACTCCATTTCCGTTTGATCAAGAAAAAATTACTGATTATCCAGCCATATTAGGGACTTATAACGTTAGTACCGTTGATGAGCTAAAAACAGCCATTAACACGGCTAACACCACACTAGAAGACGATATTATTAATTTAACAAAAGGAGTCTACAGCTTAACAACGGTTGATAACAACACCTCCGATGGTGTTGCTAGTGATGCTAACGGTTTACCTACTCCTGCGGATATAAGCGTTGGCGGAAAACTGACCCTGAACGGGAATGGGGCTATTATTGAACGAAGCACCACAGCACCTGCTTTTCGTTTCTTTTATGTTCCCTCCAAGAGTGACCTCACCCTCAATAACCTCAGTTTCAGGAATGGGGAAGCACATAGACGGGGGGGAGCAATTTTTGTTAGTAGTAGCTTAGGCAATCTTACCGTTAATAATAGTACCTTTGCCAATAACAAAGTCACAGGCGAGGGAGGATATGGCGGTGGGGCAATTTTTATTTACTACAGCAGTACCGCTACCATTAATAATAGTACCTTTTCCGGTAACAGCGCAGAAGATAGTGGCGGTGCTATTCATAATATTGGAAACTTATCCATTACTAATAGTACCTTCACGAACAACAAAGCCGATATTAATACGAGTAATAATACCTCTTATGATAGTGGTGGAGCAATTTTTCAAAATACTGGAACAGCTACCCTTAAAAACACATTAATTGCTGGAAATCAAGACTTATCAACAGATGTTAAAAATCCCGATATAGCGGGAGGAACTTGGATAGATGGAGGTGGAAATTTAATCGGAGATAATAGCGGTGTTGAAACCACATTTCCAGCTAGTAGCTTAGTGGGAACAGCCAGCAATCCTTTAGATGCTAAATTAGGCCCTTTACAAGATAATGGTGGCTTAAGTTTTACCCATGCTTTGTTAGCAGGAAGCCCAGGGATTGATACAGGAAATAATGCCAATGCAACAGGATTAACAACTGACCAACGAGGCGTTGGATTTGACCGAATTGTTAATAATACTGTTGATATTGGTGCATTTGAATACGTCCCCCCACCAGAAATAGAAGTCTTAGACGGAACCACCAATATTATTGATGGAACTTCAACAGCTATTAATTTTGGTCAGATATCCCTGGGAGGAAGTCTCACTAAAACTTTCATGATTAAAAATACCGGATTAGGGGATTTATTATTAACTAATCCGATAACGTTTAGCGGAACAGGCTTTACCGGATCAGGAAATTTTACCACCACTACACTCGCTCCTAATGCTAGTACAACTGTTGATGTTACCCTCACACCTAATCAAATAGGAACACTCCAAGGAGAATTATCTTTTAGTAATAATGATGGAGATGAAAACCCGTTTAACTTCCCCTTTTCATTGATTGCTTCTGTGGTAGAAATTAGTAAAGTTCAAGCTCCTCCTGCGATTACCTTAAAAGCGGGAGATAACCTCGATTTTGTGGTGACATTTACTCAGCCTGTCACGATTAATAAAGGCACAGGAAATGTTAATATTCCTGTTACCTTAGATACAGGCGGAACTGTTAATGCGACGTTATTAGGTACAGGAGCAGCGAATACTCAGCATATTTTCCGTTACAATATCGGTTTAGGAAACGAGGATAATACTGGTCTCGTTATGGGAACAGCGTTAACCTTAACGGGGGATGCAACTGTTAAAGATAGTGGGGGAAATAACGTTAATTTAACCCTCAAAAATGTGACTGATACTACAGCCATTAAGATAGATGCAGTCACCCCAACCATTAGTAGCATTACTCGTCAAACTCCCCTCACAGAAATCACTAATGAAAATACAGTTATTTATCAAGTGAATTTTAGTGAAGGAGTGAAAGATTTAGACAGTAGTGATTTTATTATCACTTCAACAGGAACCGTA
>NZ_JBJUDF010000293.1:0-9639 GCF_046067725.1 Planktothrix sp. | reverse complement strand
GAAAATGAAGAACAGTGTTTAGAATATGGTCAAATTTATTATGCTCCTTCAAAAGTTTTAAAAAAAGGATATAATTCATCGAATCAAGATATTAATTTGATTAAAATTTTAATTTAGTTGTTTCAAGTTTAACCTCAAAATACCAGGACAAATTTTATGGATTTAGGATTAAAAGATAAAGTTGCTTTAATTACAGGAAGTAGTGCGGGAATTGGGTTTACGATTGCTGAAAAATTAGCAGAAGAAGGCTGTCACTTAATTATTTGCGGTCGCAATTCCCAACGCTTAGAACAAGCGTATCAATCTCTGGCTCAAGCTTATCCTTACCAACAAATTCTCAGTTTATCGGCTGACGTTCATCAAGCTAAGGATTCTGAAATATTAATACAGGAATCTTTAAATCAATATGGCAAAATTGACATTTTAGTCAATAATTCTGAAGGAGCTAACTTTGCTGAAAATTTCATCGAAAATCTCTCCGATGAAGATTGGTTAAACGTTTTTCAAGGAAAATTAATGGGTTATATTCGCTTAACTAATTTAGTGTTACCCCTCATGAAAAACCAAAACTGGGGACGCATTATTAATATTATTGGAACATCAGGAAAAGAGCCATCCCCTCGTCTAGTAAAATCGGGTGTTGTCAATGCAGCTTTAATGAATTTTACCAAATCAGTAGCTAGACAAACTGCCCCCTATAATGTTTTAATTAATAGTATTAATCCAGGTGTTATTGATACCCCTAGACATCGAGAATATTTAGAAATTTATGCCAAAAAAGAAGGAAAAACCCCTGATTTAATTCGAGAAGGAATTATTAAAACAATTCCGATGAATCGGATAGGTACAACTGAAGAATTCGCTAATCTCGTTGTATTTTTAGCTTCAGAATGTGCGAGTTATATAACGGGTATTACTATTCCGATAGATGGAGGTTTATCCTCGTCAGCATTTTAAATTCAATCCTTCAACCTCATCAAAAAGCATCATGAACACACAAACTAAACTTTCAAACCAAGCTCTTAACTATTATCCCATCGCAGATAAACAGTTATTTCCCGTGTATTCCTATATGAATAATAGGATTAATATGTGGAAGACAGAAAGACAATTAAAACAAGAACTTCTCAATCATTCTTCAGTCATCTTTGTTTATCAAATGGGGAAAGTCGGTTCAATGAGTACCTATTTGACCCTGAAAAAAAACCTCAGCGATCAACCGATTTATCATATTCATAATTTGAATTCAGAACATTTCTCAAAAATTTGGGAAACAATGCAACTGGAGAAACATTATCATGCTTTTACCTTTGGGCATTCCTGTATGACCAAATATTTAAGCGAACACATTGAGGAAATTAAAAATCAAAAAAATATTAAAATTATTACTGGAGTCCGAGAACCCATCGCCCGTAATATTTCTTGGTTTTTTCAAATCATTCATTGTCAAGCTGTTTTTCCTGAATTTTTCATTAAATATCAGGAAGGATTAATCACAATGGATGAAATTATTAAAAAATTTTGGTCTCAAAAATTTGTTTATGGAAAGCAGTTTGACTGGTTTGAAGAAGAATTGCAACCAGTTTTCGGCATTGATATCGCTTCCATTGATTTTCCGAAAGAAAAAGGTTATGCGATCGCAAATTTCCCAGACCGAAATATTGACTTATTAGTCTTAAAATTAGAGAAACTCGATTCTTGCTTAAAAGAAGCCCTAGAAACTTTTTTAGGAATTGAAAATTTAGATTGTGAGCGATTTGACCGAGCAGACTTTTTAGAAGCGGATGACTATCTCATCTATGATAATTTAAGAAAGAGTCTGACCTTTAGTGATGAATATTTAGAAGAAATTTATGATCAACCATTAGTGCGTCATTTTTACACGGATGAAGAAATCAACAAATTTAAACACAAATGGTCTAGTCAACGTTAAAGGTAATTGATTCTAAGTTTATCGGGTTTCTTGAATCAACCGTTATTCAAGAAACTCACTCTTGTTTTTATTGAATTTATTTATTAGGAAAAAAACAATGGTAACACCTCAAAAATCCAATCTTAGTAAAAAAGATATTGAATCCATTTATCCCCTTTCTCCCATGCAGCAAGGGATGCTTTTTCATTCTTTATATAATCCAGAATCAAAAACCTATTTATCACAAATTCAAATTACATTACAAGGCAATTTAGATATTAATTATTTCCAAAAAGCTTGGCAAAAAGTTGTTGATCGTCATGGAATTTTACGGACTTGTTTTGCATGGAAAAAAACCAAACAGCCCCTTCAAGTGGTGAGAAAAAATGTAACGTTACCTTGGTTTAATTATGATTGGCGATCGCATTCTCCCGCCGAACAAGAAACTAAATTTCAGGAATTATTAACCTCTGATAAAGAGCAATATTTTGAATTAGATAAAGTCCCCTTACTTCGATGTCATTTAATTCGAGTCGCAGATGAAAAATATGAATTCATTCATACTGGACATCACATTTTATTAGATGGTTGGGCAACAGCAATTCTATTAAAAGAAGTTTTCGAGTTTTACGCTGGACTCATCAACTATCGACCCGTCAATTTACCCACACCTCGCCCTTACCAAGACTATATTAATTGGGTACAACAGCAAGATCAAACTCAAGCCGAACACTTTTGGCGGCAAAATCTTCAAGGCTTTACCTCTCCAACTCCATTAGTTGTTGATAAACCGTTAAATCCTCTTGTTACTCAAAGCAAAAATTATCTTCATCAAAAATTACAACTTTCTCCAGCAATTACCAGTCGTCTGAAATTACTTACCCAAGAATCTCGCCTGACCCTTTCTACCCTAATTCAAGGAGCTTGGGCTTTATTATTACATCATTATAGTAGTGAATCAGACATTGTATTTGGGGCAACCGTTTCGGGACGGCCGCCCAATTTTACAGGGATTGAATTGATGGTTGGAATGTTTTTAAATACCTTACCCGTTCGCATCAAAATTGATCCTCAACTTGAATTATTAACTTGGTTTAAACAATTACAACAAGAGCATTTAGAGCGAGAGCAATATAGTTATAGTTCTTTGATTGATATTCAAAAATGCAGTGAAATTCCGGCTCCTCATTCAGTTTTTGAAAGTTTTGTGGTCTTTGAAAATTTACCGTTTAGCGACAATGATAGTCAGAATTTAGGCGGTTTACAAGTCGGTGAAATGCAAGATTATGGCAATGCTGATTATCCCTTAACGGTCATTGTCAACCCTGGAGAAGCCTTAAGTATTAAAATTATTTATCCTCAAGAACGATTTGAAGATGACACCATTGAACGGATGTTAGGTCATTTTAAAACCTTATTAGAAGGAATCGCCATTAATCCCCATCGTCCGATTCAAGACTTACCTGTATTAACGGAAGCTGAACGTCAATTATTATTAATTGAATGGAATCAAACTGCACCCCAAAATCCTCTAAAACAGTGCGTTCATGAATTATTTGAACAACAAGCCCTCAAAACCCCTTCAGCCATCGCCGTTGTTTTTCAAGAGCAAGAATTAACCTATCAAGAACTCAATGAGTCTGCCAATCAACTGGCTCATTATTTACAAAAAATCGGGGTGAGTTCCCAATCCTTAGTCGGGATTTGTTTAGAACGATCTCTTAATATGGTAATTGCCGTTTTAGCAGTGTTAAAAGTAGGCGGTGTTTGTGTTCCCCTAGACCCAACCTATCCTCAAGAAAGACTTTCTTACATCCTGCAAGACACCCAACTTAAATTCTTATTAACTCAAAAAGAGTGTCAATCCCTGTTAAACAGTGAAACGATTTCTCAACGGATTTTATGCGATGAACAAAGGTTAGAAATTGCTTTAGAACCCAAGACTAATATTAATATCCCAGTGGGTTTAAACGATTTAGTTTATATTATTTATAGTTCCGGTTCTACAGGTGTGCCCAAAGGGATTATGATCCTGCATCAATCCTTAACCAATATTATTGAGCATCATCAGGCGAAAATGTCACCGGAGAGAAATTTCTTACAATTTGCTCCCTTCAATTTCGATGTTAGCTATCACGAAATGTTTGCAGCCTGGTGTTTAGGAGGAACCTTATTTATTGTTCCAGAAGATGCCCGCTTAGACCTTGCTAAATTAAGTCAATTGTTCGCTAACAATCCAATTCATAAAGCAATTTTGCCCGTCACCTTATTACAACAATTAATCGAAACCTATAGCGAGGAAACCCATTTATTTGCTAACTTACGTGAAATTATTTCAGCCGGAGAACAATTACAAATTACCCCAGCGATGATTTCTGCATTCAAGAAACTCGAACATTGTACGCTTTACAATTTTTATGGCCCGACAGAAGCGGATATCGTTACCAGTTATACCTTTGACGCCAATCCTGAGCTTTGGCCGAAGTATATTCCTATTGGTAAACCGGGCGTTAATGTGCAAGTTTATATTTTAAATTCCCATCTTCAACCCGTACCTATTGGAGTTACTGGGGAATTATATGTTGCGGGAGGAGGTTTAGCGCGGGGTTATTTCAACAATTCCCAATTAACCCAAGAAAAATTTATTTCTAATCCCTTTAGCGAGAATTCATTGCTGTATAAAACCGGAGATTTAGCTCGTTATTTACCCAATGGAGACATCGAATATTTGGGGAGAATTGATGATGTTGTGAAAGTTAGAGGTTACAGAATTGAATTAGGGGAAGTAGAAGCGATTTTAAATCAACATCCTAAAATTGCCCAAGCTGTTGCTACAGTTCAGGGAGAAACAGCTAGAGAAAAATATTTAGCCGCTTATTTTATTCCCCGTCTAGGTGAAACCGTAAATATTATCGAATTACGTGATTTCCTTGAAAACTGGCTACCCGATTATATGATTCCCTCTGCTTTTGTTGCGATGGAATCTTTTCAACTCAGCCCGAATGGTAAAGTTAATCGAAAAGTCTTACCAATACCGGATAAAAACCCCTTATCATTAACTCAAAATTATATTGCTCCTCGCACTGCAATTGAAGAAGTGTTAGCGGAAATTTGGGCAGAAATTTTACAAGTTGAACGAGTTGGGATTGAAGACGATTTCTTTGTGTTAGGTGGGCATTCTTTAAAAGCGATTCAACTGATTAGTAAAATCCGTCAAACCTTAGAAATCGAAATTTCTGTGCGTCAACTTTTCAATCACTCTACAATTAGTCAATTAGTTGAAGTTTTGGTTGAATTAGTGGGGAATGAAGGGTTACTGAATGAAATTGCCGTTACGGTTCAAGAAATTTCTAAACTTTCACCGGAAGAAGTTCAAGCTTTATTATCTCAAAGCTGAACCTAAATGAATTAAACTTTCTATAATGGACATTGATTTAAACCCAAGGAAAAAAATGACAAATCATCTCTTTGATTTAACAGGTAAAGTTGCAATTATCACGGGTGCTGCAAGAGGAATTGGTCGGGTATTAGCTCAAGGATTAGCACAAGCTGGAGCTAAGGTGGTAATTGGTGATATTAATCAAGTTGGTGCTGAACAAACGGTTCAACTGATTCAAGAAACCGGAGGCGAAGCTATCGCAATTGAGACCGATGTTCGTCAACGTCAAGCTTGTCAGAATTTAATTAACCAGGCGGTTGCTCATTATGGTCAACTCGATATTATGGTGTGTAATGCAGGAGTTGAAATTCTTAAACCCACTAATGAATTAGAGGAATTTGAATGGGATGAAGTCATTAATGTTGACTTGAAAGGTTATTTTAATTGTGCTCAATTTGCAGCAAAACAAATGATCAAACAAGGTACAGCAGGTTCAATTATTATGAATTCTTCTATCTGTGCTTTCGTTGCTGTTCCCAAATCTTCAGGAGCATATAGCGCAGCAAAAGGAGGTGTCAATCAATTAGTAAAATCCTTAGCCGTAGAATTAGCTAGTCACAAAATTCGAGTCAATGCTTTTGCACCGGGCTATATGAATAATATGATGGAAGGAACAGAAGGTTTACGTTCAACTTCGGATGAAATGGGTGAATTATATACAAGAATACCCATGAAACGCACCGGAGATTTAAAAGAATTAATTGGCCCCGTCGTGTTTTTAGCTTCTGAAGCCTCCTCTTATGTAACCGGAACAATTGTAATGGTTGATGGAGGTTATACGGCTATTTAGCATCAATAATTAAACAATTTTTAGGTTGATTTTTGTTATGAAAACAACCTAAAATTACTCAATAAAATCCTATTAAATCTATTTTAAAAATGACTAATAACTTTCAAGATAAACAAAAATTACTCAAACTATTACTACAAAAAAAAGGAATCGGTTTAAAAACGAATACAATACCGCCTAGAGATCCATCTCAACTGGTACTGCTTTCTTTTTCTCAAGAACGACTTTGGTTTTTATACCAATTGGAAGATCAAGGCTATACCTATAATATGCCGTTTCGCTTTCAAATTGACGGCAATTTGGATATTAATATTTTTAGAAAAGCCTTAGAAACTATTATGCAACGTCATGAAGTGTTGCAGACCTGTTTTCAAGAAGTTGACGAAATTCCTCGACAAATTATTAACCCTAAAATTCAGTTAAATTTGCCCTTAGTGGATTTACAGTCTTTATCTGCGGCGGAACAAACCCAAGAATTAGAACGATTAACTGAACAAGAAATTTATACTCCCTTTAACTTAACCCAAGCTCCCTTAATGCGGACTTTTTTGGTTAAATTAAAAGTGGATTCTTATCTTTTATTTTTGAGTTTACACCATTCTATTTTTGATGGTTGGTCAATGAAAGTTTTACTCCAAGAACTTTCTCGTTTATATCAAGCTTTCCTGAAAGAAGAATCCAATCCTTTACCCGATTTACCCATTCAATATGGTGATTTTGCCATTTGGCAAAGACAACAGTTACAAGGAGATAAACTCACCCAGGAAGTTAATTATTGGAAACAAAAATTAACCGGAATTCCACCGTTATTAGAAATTCCAACTGATCATCCTCGTCCTCCCATACAAACGTTTAAAGGCAATAATTGTACATTTAAACTGACTCCAGAATTAAGCCAACACCTCAAAAATATTAGCCAAACGTCAGCCGCCACCCTGAATATGACGCTGTTAACGGCTTTTAATATTTTACTCTATCGTTATAGCCGTCAAGAAGATATTGTAATTGGAATTCCTAGTGGAAATCGACAATTTCCTGAAATTGAACCCTTAATTGGTTGCTTTATTAATACCTTACCCATTCGCACTCAGTTTAAAGAAAATCTATCGTTTAAAGCTTTATTAAATCAAGTTAAACAAGTCGTTTTAGAAGCTTATGAACATCAAGATTTACCCTTAGAAAAGGTAGTAGAAGCGGTAAATCCTGAACGGAATATGAGTTATAGTCCTTTATTCCAAGTCATGTTTTCTTGGGAAGATATGCTGCACATTGATCATTTTTCAATGGCGGATTTAAAATTAACTCCCGTCACGATGAATGCTTTAATCGCTCAATTTGATTTAACTTTAGCCATGCAAGAAACGGCGGAGGGTTTAGTTGGATCATTTGATTATAATTGTGCGTTGTTTAATCAAGACACAATTGAGCGCATGATTTCCCACTTTAAAACGTTATTAGAAGGAATTGTACTCAATCCTGAACAATCGATTGAATTATTACCGATTTTACCGTTATCAGAACAAAATTTATTAGCGCAATGGAATCAAACTAATATTGCCGAAAATCCAAAGATTTGTATTCATGAATTATTTGAACATCAAGTTTTAAAAACCCCGAATGCGATCGCCATAGAATGGGGAAATGAAAAAATCACCTATCAAGACTTAAATCATCGTGCCAATCAATTAGCTCATTATCTCCAATCAAAGCAAGTTAAACCTGAATCTTTAGTGGGGATTTGTTTAGAACACTCTGTATCTATTATTATCAGTTTATTGGCAATTCTTAAAGCGGGTGCTGCTTATATTGTTCTAGCTCCTAATTATCCCCAAGAGCGTTTAAACTATATCTTAAATGATGCTAAAGTCTCGGTATTAATTACTCAAAATACGTTATTTGATTTATTCCGTTATCATCAAGCGGAAGTCATTTGTCTGGATACTGAAGCCAACTTAATTGCGAGTCAAAATTCAAGCAATTTAGTTAATGCTATTCATCCAAATCATTTAGCTTATATTATTTATACCTCCGGTTCAACGGGTACTCCTAAAGGAGTTATGATTGAACATCAAAGTTTAGTTAATCATAGCTTAGGAATTATTAAAGCCTATGATTTAACCAGTCGTGACCGAATTTTACAATTTGCTTCTTTTACCTTTGATGTAGCGGCGGAAGAAATTTATCCAACCTTTTTAACCGGTGCAACTTTAGTTATGCGTCCTGCATCAATGTTCCCTTCTTTAGCCGATTTTACTCAATTTATTCAGCAAAATTGTTTAACGGTCATTAATCTTCCTGCCACTTATTGGCATGAATGGGTATTAGATTTATCTCAAACTTCAATAACTTTACCTGAAACTTTACGCTTAGTCATTACAGGAAGTGAAGAAGTTTTACCAGAGCGATTAATATTATGGCAAAAAATAGTATTAAATAGTCAACGAGAAGATATCACTTGGTTGAATGCTTATGGCCCTACAGAAGCGACGATAACCACCACCATTTTTCATCCAAATTTGAGTCATAAAATTGATCAAATTCATTCTGTTTCTATTGGTAAACCGATTACAAATACACAGGTTTATATTTGCGATCGCCATCTGCAACAACTCCCCATTGGAATACCTGGAGAACTGTTAATTGGAGGTTTAGGTTTAGCCAAAGGTTATCTTAATCGAGATGATTTAACCCGTGAAAAATTTATTACTCATGCTTTTAATTCATCTGAAAATCAACGTTTTTATAAAACTGGAGATTTAGCTCGTTATTTACCCGATGGAAATATCGAATTTTTAGGGCGAATTGATAATCAAGTTAAAATTCGAGGGTTTCGTATTGAAATTGGCGAAATTGAAGCCGTATTAACTGAATACCCGGATGTCAGAGCAACGGCTGTAATTGTTCGAGAAGATCAAACGAATCATAAACAATTAGTGGCTTATGTTGTCCCCAAATTGCAATCCATTGATCCTGCAAAATTACGGAGTTTTCTGAAACAGAAATTACCCGATTATATGATTCCGGCTTTCTTTGTAGAGCTTCAAGAATTGCCCTTAATGAGTAGTGGAAAAATTGATCGCAACGCTTTACCTGCACCTACCGAAAGTCAGGATAAAAAAACGATTATTGCACCCCGAACAGCTACAGAAAAAATTGTTGCTGAGATTTGGCAAGATGTTTTAGGGTTAAAACAAATTAGTATTTTCGATAATTTCTTTGATTTAGGCGGACATTCTTTAAAAGCCGCTCAAGTGATTTCTCGACTGCGAGAACAATTATCCATTAATATTCCTTTAAACTATCTTTTTTCAGAACCGACGGTAGCAGGATTATCCTCGAATTTAGAATTGAATTTATCTGATAAAATTGAGAGTGAGCAAATCCCAGATTGGCAAGTCGAAATTACCTTAGATACCTCCATTCAACCGCCGAATCTTGTGGCTCCCTTTCCTGAAAAACCTGCTGATATTTTGCTAACAGGAGCTACGGGTTTTCTCG
>NZ_JBJUDF010000292.1:0-27890 GCF_046067725.1 Planktothrix sp. | reverse complement strand
GTTTGGAAACTGGAATCAGTTGACGATGACCCGCGCGACTGCCGACGAATTTTAACCATTGAAAAAACCCGCAGCCGTGAACCGGGACGCTACCAGTTAGAGTACGACCCGAATACTTGGGGCTGGCACATTAAAGGAATGCTTCTGGATGTTGACGGTGAAGAGCAAATTGAAAACTACAGCCAAAGAGAGCGAAGCATCATAGGGTTTTTCCGTAGCCACGCTGGCACACCCTTTGAAGTTCAGGAATTAGCAGAAATTTTAGGGTATGCCTCTGACCCCCTACGGCGGGACTTAGGATTTCTGAGTCGGCGCGGCTTAATTAGCAAGCAACAGAAACCCGGTTCGCGGGCTAACTGGTACTTTGTGGGAGAGTTGAAATTAAGCGATCGAACCGATCGACCGATCGCAGAGGAAAAATCAGAAAATCCAAAAACAAAAATTTTTCAAAATAGCGCGATCGCTTCGATCGGTAGTCCGAAACTCCCACCAGAAGCCAGTCAGGAACCGATCGCAAATTTACGATCGCTTCGATCGGATCGATCGGTTAACGATTTTCCTGAAACTCCTACACAGCAAGGATTACAGCCGAAAAACGACAAAAAAGAGGCGTTACAAATTATACACGCCGATTTAGGTGTCTGTAACGAAACTTTACAAAATACCCCGCAACCGATCGTAAAACCCGTCAAAGAACAGGAACCGATCATCGATGCGCGATCGGTAGACTTCGACAAATTGAAAGCGGGTGATGTTCTGTTTGACCAGAAAGGCAATCCCTACCAATTAACGAAAATGGTTCGGGGAATGTGGCAATCACATCGGAGAAAATTAATCAGCCGCAACGACGTAAGAATTGGAGATTACCACCTCGCTATGGTTGAGGATATCGCCAAATTAGTTCGGCAGATCATTAACTCTAAGGATTTCAAACAGTTTCAGTGGCTATGCAAGATTTATGGGGGTTCCACTGAATCTCTTATGGCAGAAGCTGTTGATAAATACCCCGAATTAATTGAGGTGTATAACATTGAGGAGGATAGCTAACATGATAAAAGTTAGCGTCGGAGTCGATAAAAAATGGCTCCGCCTTCGTTGGAAAGAAGGCGATAAATATAAAATCCTCTATCCAGGCTGCGAGAATAATTCCGAAGGTTTGAGAACCGCCAAAAGAATAGCGTTACAGATGGAAGAGGATTCTGAAAAAGGTAATTTTGATTATTCCCTTTCAAAATATAAGATTCAGTCAGTTATTTCCAGAAAGCAAATTAATTTGGAGGATTTATGCAGACAGTGGATAAAAGCAACTAAGCAACATCTCGACCCACGCAGTATCAAATCTTATAGCTGCCGAATAAACACTATAAAAAAATCGGGAATTTTAGAACTAACTCCTGAGAAGATTTCCGAAAATGAAGTTTACAACCTGATTTCATTTTTAAAGGGCAAAAACCTAAAAATGAAAACAATAAAAACTTATTTTTTCGCTTTATCAGCAGCTTGGGATTGGGCTATTTCAGGAGGATTCATAGAAAGGAAGAATCCATTCAAAATCAAGTTTGAAATTGAAAGCAAAAAAATTGATCCATTTTCTAAAGCGGAAATTCAGCAAATCCTAAAAGCTGCACCCTTTCAATATAGAAGTTTTATTAAATTTTTATTTATTTCAGGGTGTCGAATTGGAGAGGGATTAGGCTTGCAGTGGAATGATTTATCAGGAGATTGCTCAACGGTTACAATCTCTCGCCAGTGGACACAAGGAAAAATTAAACCTTTAAAAAAAGGAGGAAAACCTAGAACATTTTCCCTGCCTCTAGCTTTTTCGTTAGAAATACAATCCTTGCCACGAGACAGTGATTTTGTCTTTGGTACTCCGATTGAAACAGAAACTTTCCGTCTAGCCTGGATCAAGATTTTGGAAGAAGCCAATGTGCGCTACAGAAAGCCCTATTCCTGTAGACACACTTTTGTCTGCCATCGACTTCAGGAGGGATGGAAGCCTACACAAATCGTTCAAGTAACTGGCCATTCATTGGAAACTATGTTTACTTATTACGCCAGCTATATTGCTGAAGAGATCCATTTGCCTGATTTGTAAGCCACACCAAAAACCGAATAATTCGGTTTTTGGTGTAGATAGTTATCTACATTTTAATATGTTCAGTTTTTGAAACCCTTGCTTTTTAAGGGGTTTAGATTATTTATTTTTATTATAAAATACAATTAGTATATCCCTAGAAAATCCAGTTGTTAAATTTTATTGGGATCTTCTGAAAAATTATATTAAAATCTGTAAACTCAGCCATTCTATCAAAGATATTCCTCAAGGAATATGCGATCGCGATTCGCAACAAACGAGGTTAACCGATATGTCCATTAAACCTAGTCAACTGATCATAGCAGGTGCGGTCGGGGTAATTGCTGGAGTCACAATTGCTGTGATGACCGTTCAGTCTCCCTCCTCGAAATCGTCCCCCCCACCTCAAACCCAGTCTCCCCGACCTTCTGAACCCCCCATTACCTCGGTTCCCGCATCCGTTCCCAACACATCACCACCATCGGAAACACCTCCTATCGCTATCATTAAACCTCCTGTGGAGGGTTGCAAAATTAGCATGGCGGTTGTCAAAGATCCCGATGCACCGTTGAACGTTCGTTCAACACCGGAAGTAACAGAGGGTAATATTGTCGGTCAATTGAATAATAATACCTTTGTTTTTGTAATTGAAGAAAAAAACGGATGGTTTAAAATTAATAATCCTGTGAGTGGATGGATTGCTAAAAGTCGCACCGAGAGCAGTTGTTCAATAGTGGAAAAAAATATTGAGTTTTTACCCGGTGGAAATGCAGCCTTAGTTCAGGGAAAAATTATTGGGGGAGGAAGTCACAGTTATAAATTTACAGCCATTACAGGTCAAACCTTAACGATTGAGAATTATAAATCTGTCTTCCCAATGGTAATGAGTCCTAATGGTGAATTATTAACAGATAATCTAGGTATTACACCCGATACAAAAGTTTTTTCTAATAAACTTCCCTTAACCGGAGAATATACGTTACAACTAGATTCTAATTATAAAGGCTTTGAATATGAGTTTTTAGTTAAAGTTGAGTAATTTTGATTCAATGTATTATTAAGTTCAGTAGGATGACACTATTTAACTATTTAAGTAGGATATTTGACTGTAGGAAGATGCTCACCTATATAACCAATAATTACTATTTTTGCTTGATAATCTACAAAAAAATGAATTCTCCAATTACACGATCTCAGCTTAATATGTTGATCAAATAAACGTTCTTTTCCATCAGGACAGATAAAAGTTCTTTGTTTCCTATATTTTTTATTGTTAAGTGTTTCTTGACTTTCTCCAGAAACCTCAAGATCATATCCTTCTAAACTAAATTCTTTGCACCCTTGACTAATCCAAATTTCTGTATATTCTTCCAGTTGGTCTAAAGTTTTTAAAACCCATTTTAATTTAGTCTCTCCTGAACCAAGTATACGCAATTGTTTAGTACCTGTTTTACAAAATTGTAAATGTGAAAATAACTGATCTTTACGATTCCATAAATCATTGCCATCATATATTTCTCTTTGTGGATTTGGAGGTAAATAATGTCCCGGTATATTTTTAACTTGGTCAGCATTTGTTAAATTATAAATCTCTATAATCTCTGAAGGATTTTCATCCAGCTTGAACAAGACATTGATCAATTCGCTCGAAAAATCAGGTGCTTGCTGTAAACTAATCAAAATTCCTTGTAAGTATGCTGCACCAGCTAGTGAGCTTTCACAGCAATCTTGATTATTAAATTCACATTCCCAATATTCAAGCTCTTGCTTTAAAAAATCCAATATAAAAGGCCCATTTGTAAATAATTGGATCAATAATACTGCTTGCGCTTGATCATTAGAAAATGATTTGTCATATACCCAATTTTTTACTGTATAGTTGTCTGCAATTTGGCAATTTGAAAATAATTCATGTACATAAATATAATCATTTGCTTGAATGGGTGCAATTGCCTTGATAACCTCTGCTAAAGCTTTCATCAGGGTGTCAGCATCATAAATATTTGTAGCTTGCCCAATAAAAGATAATTCGTTAATTAAGAAATTCATTACATTAATTGGATTAAATCTTTCTGAGTTTGGTCAAAAAAACCAGTGGGCCATTTATTAATTCGTCCATTTTTATCAATTTTTGGGGATATTATTTCTGTGATTAATTGTCCATGCTCGTCTATCCGTTGAAAGTAGTTTAATTGAACATCTTCAGGTTTAATTTTACCATCATGAACTGCTAAACGAACTCCATTTAAAACATGATCGCTATGGGTTTCTACAACAACTTGAACTCCACAACTTGCTGCAAGTGCTAACAGTTGACCCATTTTGGATTGTCCTTTAGGATGAAGATGGGCTTCTGGGTTT
Organism: Planktothrix sp.; assembly: GCF_046067725.1. Classification (NCBI taxonomy): domain Bacteria; kingdom Bacillati; phylum Cyanobacteriota; class Cyanophyceae; order Oscillatoriales; family Microcoleaceae; genus Planktothrix; species Planktothrix sp. The sequence goes on along the minus strand of NZ_JBJUDF010000292.1, from coordinate 23,452 downwards.
TCTATTAAAATGAGTGTTCGTGGTTTAGAGGATAATACAGCAACTATAATAGGCAACGCATAACTAATCCCAAAACCTACATTAGTCGCACGATATAAATTACTTAGTCCATAAGAGTATTCTAAACTTACTAAATCTAGTTGTGGATTATCATTAATTGTAATACGTGTTCCTGGGCTAATTTCTCCCATCCAGGCTTCAACTTGAAATCCTAGTTTTAATGATTCTGCTGACGGGTGACTAAGTTCACCATTAGGAATCATTTTATCCCGATAAAGTGCAAGGAAATGTGCTGTATATTCACCGCTAGTTCCGATTTGATTGTGCATCCGTACCTGAAAATCTGACTTTTCTAAATAAGTACGAGGGCCAATTCGTTCAGCTTGTAAATAGTGAAAATTATCCCGAAAAAGATTTGATTTATAAACTTCAGAAGCTACTTCAGGTGAAGTTAAATCGAGAACATCCGCCTCTTCATCATAATTAAAACACCACGTTCCTTGTAGCTTATTATTCCAAGTAATTGTAAAATTAATTACGTCTTCTTCTGCATCCTCGAATAAAGCATCTTTTGCTGTTCCTATACACACTAAATCACCATTCAATGCTAATCCTGATCCTGGTAACAAACCTTGTTGATAAGATTGGCGTAGTAATAGTAATGATTGCAATAACGAAGATTTTCCTGAACTATTCAAACCAGAAAGCAGAGTCAATGCTCCTAAATTAATAAATTGATCAGCAAAACATTTAAAATTTTTAAGATGAATTGAACTCATCATACTAGCTGAACTCATGATGCTAACACCTCTTGAATAATCCTTTCTACTGTACTAAATCTCAAAGATACTTTTTCACCCGCTTGAGAAATAGATTTTAAAAATTCCTTATCATTATCAACTAAATAACTAAATTTTTGTTTTAACTCCTCTTTTCTTTTTTTAAGAATGTGTAATTCGGTATCATCAAGTTTACTAAGATTTACAGACCAGGCTTCAAACAAGGCTTCATTAACAGGATATCTTCTTCCATTTTGATTGGAAATTTTTCTAAATGCAGTATCACCAAAAATATCGTATGCTGCTATCATTGAACGCTTAAAACTATCTACAATTTCTTTTAATTGATCTTCAGATAAAGATTGATTAATTTCTTCCATTGTTTTATGAAAAAAATCATCTCTACTTTTAGATTGATAGTAACTTTGATAATTATTAATTTTAAAAGCCAAAAATCCTAACACAAACTCCTGATCTATCATTCTCTTCTTTTTTCGAGATTTGTCAAGATTGGTAACTTTTTTAAATTCTTTCATGTTAGCTAATTTAGATAAAATTTTTGTAGCTTTTCCTTGGTTTAATGCGTTGCGAGTTTCTTGAGGGGAAAGAGGTACTCCTCCTGTATTGATACGTCTAAATATATTATATTTTACAGATGGAGGAGTACCTTCTTCAACAACATAAATTGTTAGTTGAGTCTCAAGTAAGCGACGTTGATACTTACGAGGTAGTTCATCGTAAGTTTTTTCTTGAATATCAGTTAGATAATCTAATTCATCAGTTAATTTTAGTTCTTTATTTAAAATAAACTTTTTTAGTGCTGTTAATCGCTGTCGTCCATCAATAACTACCCATCGATCATCATCAGTCGCATCCATATAAAACGAAGGTAAGGGAATACGCAGAAGAATAGACTCTATTAACTTACTCTGAGCTTTATCCGTCCAAATATCTGAACGCTGAAAAGAAGGTGCAAGATCAATCTCTCCATGATTAATCCTTGAAAGCACTAAATCAATCGTCATTTGTCGAGTATCAACTCTAATTTTAGTTGGATCAAATGGTTCATTAATTCCTTCATCATCTGCTTCAATTATATTGTCATCATCAAAATCTTCTAAATCAATATCCGTCTGATACTCAATACCATCTTTTTCAGTTTTTAATTCTAATTGCTCATTTTGCGAATTTGTCATAATTGATCTATTTTTTTAAGATTATGAATATTTTTATTATAAACAACAAAGAGGGCGATCGCATTCGATCACCCTTTTTATTATACTAATCCATTGTCTAAAGCAATTAAACCTTCGCGTCTTCCTTAACTAACTTATCCCAACCTAAATCCTTGAGACTATTATTTCGACGTAACGGACGAGTTACTAACTCCAGAATATCCCGTGCGTTCGTGAACCCGTGAGTTTGAGCAAAGGTAAACTCTACTGACCATTTTGTATTAATTCCCCGTGCTTCTAAGGGGTTAGCGTGAGCCATTCCGGTAATGACTAAATCCGGTTTTAACTCATAAATTCGTTGAATTTGATTGTAATTATCCGGTTTTTCCACAATTCTCGGTAACGGAACACCCATCTCCTGACAGGTTTTTTCTAACAGTTTTAACTCCGCTTCTTGATAGCGTTTATCCATGTAAGGAATGCCAATTTCTGGGCAAGTCATCCCGCAACGAATTAAAAATCTCGCTAAGGAAACTTCTAATAAATTATCCCCCATGAAAAATACCGATTTACCCCGAATTAACTGGATATAATCTTCCAAACCTGCCCAAATTTGTGCTTCCCGTTCATCTAAACCCTTGGGTTCAATATTAAAAACAGAACAAATTTTTTCAATCCAAGCACGGGTTCCATCGGGGCCAATGGGGAACGGTGCACCAATTAATTTACACTTACGACGCCGCATTAAAGTTGTGGCAGTTCGAGATAAAAAGGGATTCACTCCAGCGACATAATACCCTTCTTCTAATACAGGTAATTCTGTATAACGTTTTGCTGGTAACCACCCCGAAACTTTAATACCCTGTTTCTTTAATTCTAAGGTTAAATTGGTAACAACCGGATCAGGTAAAGATCCAAATAAAACTAACGGGGGATGGTTGGCATATTCTGATTCTTCTTGAGCAACATCCTCTTTTTGTCTGCCAAAATGCAATAACTTTTGAATGGCATTCCGTTCATTTTTATCCGTTTCTGCCACTGGAGCTTTATCAGGACAACGGGCTGCCATTGCGGCTAATACCGTATCTTCCCCTTGAGTAAAAGCATAATCTAAACCATTAGCCCGTGCTACCACAATCGGAATCCCAATTTCTGCTTCTAATTTCGGCGCTAATCCTTCCAAATCCATTTTAATAATTTCAGTGGTGCAAGTGCCGATCCAAACAATTACACTGGGATTGCGATCGCGTTTAATTTGTAAACACAACCGCTTTAATTCATCATAATCATTGAGTTTAGCGGAAATATCCCCTTCTTCTAATTCCGCCATTGCATAACGGGGTTCTGCAAAAATCATCACCCCCATGGCATTTTGTAGGAAATAGCCGCAGGTTTTTGTGCCAATCACCAAAAAGAAACTATCTTCAATTTTTTGGTATAACCAAGCGACACAACTAATGGGACAAAAGGTGTGATAATTTCCGGTTTCACACTCAAAAGTTAACGCTTCCGGTTGTGGTTGAGCAACGGTCATAATGTTTTCCTCTTAATCGAATGTTTTCTAACTAAAATTAGACAAAAGTACCCCTGACTTAGAATCCAATGGATTCAAAGTCTAAGCTCGATTAAGAATTAGGGAACTAACCGGGGAAATTATTTAAAATCCGACAGAGAAATTTCATCATCATCTGAAGAACCTGTTAATCCGTCGATATCAATATCGTCCATGTCTCCAGTTGTTAAATCACCCATATCGTCGAGATTAAAATCCCCTAAATCATCGGATGAAAAATCATCATCCCCTAATCCTAAATCGTCTAAATTATCCCCAATATCGAGATCGAGTCCATCGGAAGAATTATCTTCTAACCCGAAATCACCCAGATTATCATCCAGATCCGAATCTGTATCTGTTGAGTCCAACCCTCCTAGATCATCGGAACCCAAATCATCCGCTTCTAAATCTAAATTAATATCCCCATCCAGGTCATCAGCGGCTAGAACTTCCGACCCTAACCCTAGATCGTCGAGAGCATCAGCGTCCAGGTCATCGGAGGACTCTAAACCAAAATCAATATCATTGCTGGATTCTGTCTCTTCGCCGGGTTGTGTGTGAACCTCATCCTCCCAGACATCAGATTCGGTATCAATGTCTAATCCGGCTGATTCTGCTTCGACATCTAAGCCCATATCCAGGTCATCAGAACCCATCTCATCGGCATCTAAGCCCATATCCAGGTCATCAGAACCCATCTCATCGGCATCTAAGCCCATATCCAGGTCATCGACATCTGCCGATTCTGATTCATCATCCCACCCTAGATCCAGGTCTTCCTCGGCTACGTCAGTCGCCTCTGTGTCGATATCTAAACTCAGATCCCCATCGAGATCATCGGCCATATCACCTGTCTCGACCTCCATGTCCAAATCATCGTCCATTGATATTTCATCAATGGTGATTTCTTCTTCGTCGAGATCAAGTGGCGCGGAGTCCTCAAGGATATCTGGAATCACCGCAGCCCCTCCGACAACAGCAGCAGTAGCAGCAGCAGCGACGGCCATAGCTGCAACATTGGGTTGTTGTACAGCCACCTCTTCGGGTACAACGGGAGGATGATATCCAGGGACAGCCTGAGTTGCAGTGGGTTGTACTTCCGGGGTGGGATGATAACCGGGGGTAGCAGAAACCGGAGTCGGAACTTGATAAGCTGGAGCGACTGCTGTTGCAGGTTGGTCTGGGGTAGACCTAAAGCCCAATGCCATATCCGGGTCAAAATTGAGTCCTAAAACATCAATCAGTTTTTCGGGGTCTGGATTGAGTTTAGAAAAAGGCAACATCAGTTGGGCTGCCTCTGGGTCAAGGGCGTTGATCGTTCCCAAAATGAGGGAGGAGGCAGGTCTTCGACCCCCGTCTGGGGTCGGTATTGAATTCAAATCCATTTGCAGTACCAGCCACTCTCGATTGGCTTGGTAATATTGCAACCACTTATCTTTAAGCGCGGTGGTAAAGTCTTTGAAGAAAGCCATAACCTCTATATCCTCATCCTGAGATAGCTAGACATATTAAACCATCATCAGGTCTAGCTCATCTTGCTGACTTTGAACAAGGGGTTGAGTCGGATTGAGGTAAAAGTCGGATAACAATGAGAATAATTCCCGATCTGGGGCATCTTGGGGAACCACACCTTCCGGTTGGGACAGGAGTTGATCGGCAATATTCAAATAATAATCGCAGACGTAGTTGAGAGATGGATCACTTTCAGCCATCTCAAACAATGTTTTTCCTTTAACACGAGACACCCGAATGTCCTCTATTAAGGGTAACACTTCTAAGACGGGCATGGGAACCGATTCGATATATTTTTCAATTAAATCTCGTTTGGCGGTGCGGTTGCCAATTAGTCCGGCTAATCGTAAAGGATGGGTGCGGGCTTTTTCCCGAACTGACGCGGCGATGCGGTTGGCTGCAAATAAGGCATCAAAGCCGTTATCGGTGACAATGACGCAATAGTCGGCATAGTTGAGGGGTGCTGCAAACCCGCCACAAACCACGTCTCCTAAGACGTCAAACAGAATCACATCGTATTCGTCAAAGGCGTTAAGTTCTTTGAGCAGTTTAACGGTTTCTCCGACAACGTAACCGCCACATCCCGCCCCGGCAGGAGGGCCACCTGCTTCGACGCAATCCACACCGCCATAGCCTTTATAAATCACATCTTCTGGCCAAATATCTTCGTAGTGATAGTCTTTTTCTTGCAAGGTATCAATAATGGTGGGAATTAAAAATCCGGTTAGGGTAAAGGTGCTGTCGTGTTTGGGATCGCAGCCAATTTGCAGAACTTTTTTACCCCGTTTCGCTAAAGCCGCAGAAATATTACAGCTTGTGGTTGATTTACCAATTCCGCCTTTACCGTAGACTGCTAGTTTCACGCTGACATCTCCTTATCGGTTTTTATTAAAAACGGTTGACTGTTGACTGCTAGAGCAGTAGGTCTTTTTGTTTGATACAGCCATTATTGACATAACTGCCCCAGAAAATAAAGGGCTTAATTTAATAAATAGGGCTATAAATTAAAGCTTTAAAACTCAAAAAAACAATATTCTAATTTTATTAGACTAAAATAAGCTTCACAATTTTTTTTAATTAAATATATCATTTTAAATAAACTTTTTTATAAAAATAGTTACAATAAACAAAAAATTACAGCTAGAGGTTGATCAACTCGACCAATAGTAACCCCCAGGATCACCCTTGACCGTAGATGTTTAGGAAGTTGGACAAAGGGTTTCCCTGGGTAAAATTTTGATGAATATTAAATCTTTCCTATGGAATTCAATCATTATTTCTAAAAAAAGCTAAGTATTTTTACTGATGATTTTCAGCAAAAACCATCGAAAATCCCTGTTTCAAAACTCACCCTGTTAAATGTTAATTTTTACAAAATTCTCAGCAGAAGATTAAAAACCCGGTTTCTTGGAGAAACCCGGTTTTTAGGAGAAACCCGGTTTTTAGGGTATAGTATGGATCACTTAGATTTTGATTGCGACAGTGAATGATACTTGTATTAATAGCTTTTTGATTGATAGGGATGAGCGATCGCCAATCAATTAAGATTGAAATTAAGACTGATAATGCCTATAGCCATGAAGATTTTACGAATTAAGGGGTATAAGTCACACTAAAATAAATCCCATCATCTTGAAGATTATTGGCTCGATCATCAATCCCAATCAGAGGAAGACCATAATCAACACGGAAATTTAACCCGGAAACGGGTTCCCAAATCACCCCTAATCCTGCACCTGCTAAAAAGGTTTTGCCAATAATACGATTAGGGTTGCCTTTATTGTTCCAAACCGTGCCAAAATCAATAAAGGGAGCCAGTTGAAACACAGGTTCAGAGTCTTGATTGCGATCGAGGGTAATACGATCTTCCAGGGAAATCCGAAACCCATTATCACCCGCGCGGACATTTTGACGATATCCTCTCAGGGATAATGCTCCTCCAATGACAAATTGTTGGGCTGGAAATAGGGGATCAGCCGATAATTGAATATCTCCTTGGGCGATTAATAGATTATCTTCCCCTAAACGTTGTACCCGTTGAACTTGACCCAACCAACTGAAAAAAGAAGCATTGGGTGTACTGATGTCCGTAGCGCCGAGAATATCTAAACCCAGGTTAAATTGCGATCGCAAGGCCCAAGCTCCTTCTGCATCCCGAATCAGATAATCCTGTCCAAATTTCAAGACGCTGGTGCGCGTATAGCCGTTACTATCTGGCCCTTCGGCAAAGGGTTCTCCCTTCTCATCTACAAGAGTTTGACTGTCTTGATAGGCAAAGCCAACGGATAAAGCCAGTTCAGCGATGGGGTTACGAACAATAGGTTGACGGTAACTGATTTCATAGCGTTGAGATTTCCCTTCAATATTCAACGCATCAAAGGGATCTTGAGTAATGCGATTTTGGTAAGGTTGGACTCGCAGTTGTATCGTTCCGTTCATGGGGTTAATCGGAATACTATACAACGCATCGATAATATCCGACTCCCCATCCGCAATTAAGCGAGTGGTATTGTAGGACAGTCCGAGAAAGTCTCCCCGACCCGTGAGGTTGAGATGGCGGACACTCATTCCCATGCGTTCTGAACCGATGCTGGGGGGGGAATAGTTATCGATATTTAAACTCACCCCAAAGGGCGGTGCTTCTACCACCCGGACAATTAAAATACTTTGACCTTCTTGGGTTCCAGCCCTTAAACTGGCTTCTATACTTTCAAATAAAGGGTTAATGCGTAAGAGTCGCAATTGATCTTCTAAGGTGGCGGTACTGAGGGGTTTAGTGGCTCCTAAACGAATGCGACTGGTAATATAGGAGGGATGAAGGCGTTTTATTCCTTCAACTTCGATATTTTCTAAGGTTCCTTCTATAACCTGAATATTAACAATACCGTTGATGATGGTTTGTTCAGGGACAATGGCCCTAGAGGTAATGTAACCTCGTTCTAAATATAGGGCTGTAATTTTATCTGCTAATTCCCGTAATTCGGTTAAGGTGACAGAACGATTTTCCAGAGGAGTAATTAAGGTTTGAATTTCCTCTGAAGTTAGAATGGTACTTCCTGTAACGTTAATAGTTTGAACCGGAATGGGAGTTTCATCCGTTGTGGGACTTGGGGTGGGACTCGGAGTAGGAGTGGGCTGTAACTCTGGAGTTTCGGGAGGTTCGGGTTTAGGGGGGATTGGCGGTCGAGGGATAAACCGATCGCGATTGGGATCGGGTTGAGGAACTTGGGGCGGAATATTAACGGGTTGATTTTGAGCTAATTTTAAAAAGTCAAAACTTTCTTTATTAAATAAGATTAAGGTTGGAGCTTCTTCCGAAAAAACAGGACGAGATAAGAAAGAGAAAACCAGTAATAGGCTACTGGTGATCATCACTCTCAACTGACAAAAACGGATTAAATTTCTACTCCTACCCATAAATTCCTTACTTTTATCAGTTGTAGGGGCGGGGTCTTTCCGCCCTGACTCAGTTATCAGTTATCAGTTTTTATATATTAACAGTCAAGGACGACGGCTATAGTGTAGGACTGCTTACTGTTTACTGATAACTTATTTAAGATTAAGTGTCAACGGGAAGACGACTAATAACTGATTTCTAATTAGGGATTGGTTTGAAGTTTCAGAATCGGAGCATCAAGAATCGCTTGAGCTTTATTTTTTTCACGTTCCGTTTGTTTTTGAGTCGGATCAAATCCAATAGATTTTAACAGTGCGTTCCACTGATTTTGAATCGAAGATGCTTGAGATTTTTCTAATCTTAAGGTGGCTAAAGTGGCGATTGTTTCATACCAAAGCCCCGCTTGGGCATAGAGTTTCAAACGTTCTAATGGATCTTGAACTCGTTGCAATTGACTTTTTTGATCTGCACTTAAAGCCACAGGATTAATCCAGCCAATGACGAGTTGATCTTTTGAAGGATCATTGAGATCGCATTTAATGGTTAAATACCAAATATAATTTTTATTGTCTTCTAAACTGATAAAATCAGACTTAGGAGACCATTGAATTCCGACAATGCCTGGGCGATTAATACTGAGGGGAAAGGTCGTTTTATAGAGGGATTTATCATTTTCATCTGTAATTTCAAATTCAGTGACCGTTTGATTCAATGTCCCTGGAATATAAAGAAAAAAAGCGGGTTGCTTTGAGGCTGTGCGTCCAAAGTTAGACTCTGGAATTAACGCCGTTATTGGACTGGGACAATCTGACCCGCGAGTTCCTCCGCCTTCGCGACGTCCGGGTACACCCCGTTGAGGGGGGGTAAACCCATTCCAGTCCGTAAAGGGTGAATGAGTTGATGGGGAGGGTTGTCCCGGTTGTTGAGCTTTTTGTTCAGAGTCAGGAGTCACCGTCTTTTGTTCATCTCGCTTATCGGGAGGTGAAGAGGCTGAATGAGCGATGGGTACAATCGAGTAATTACTCACAATGATGGGCAACAATAACGTTAAGGAAACTATTGCACGGTGGACGAAAAACATTGGCCTAGCCATAATCAATCAAGCTCACCGATCAGCAGAGTAGCATTTCTTGACAAAACTATTGTATCCAATGTTCCTGCGAAATTTGTCAAAATCTGTGCTTAATCTTAAATGTTTGAGTCACAATCAGACTTTAGGGGAATTTTGGCTTTGTCCTTGATCTTAAATCTGAAGTTTGGCATCATTCACGGATTGAATATTTTCGTTTCATCATCATGATAATTTCTATGAATCTTAATTCACCAAATCTGGGAAAAAATACTCATTTTAAACCTCGGACAATTCGACCGATGGGAGTTTCTGCTTTATATGGTTTAGTTGGGGTCGGGGATTCTCTGCTGGCTGTTGATACCTTAAGGGGATTTTTACTAAAAATTGACCCGAAAACGGATAATGCAACGGTCGTTAATCCTGATTTGACTTTATCATTTAGAGATGTTACGGGTTTAGCAATTTGGGATGATACCCTTTGGTTTACTCGTGGGAGTGAAGTGTACATTTGTCCCCAGGCTATTCAAGGGAATTCTATTGTTAATCTTGAACCTCAATTGTTTGTTGAATTGCCTGATGTTGTTACGGGTATTGCGGTTTGGGAATCAACGCTTTATTTAGCTTGCGATCGCATCGGCTCCATTTTAGTTTATAGTCAAACAACTCGACAGGAAATTACTCGCTTTCATTCCCCTGGAATTGGAGTTGAAAACCTCACGATTAAACAAGAAGAATTATGGGTTTGTGATCGAGAAGAACAAACGGTTTATTGTTTAGAACGGGGAACGGGGGAAACTCGATTTAGTGTACTAACGCCCTTTGAATCTCCGAGTGGATTAACGTTTTATACTGATATTGAAACGGGGGAGGAAGTGCTTTATGTTGCCTATGCAGGGGATGAACTTTATATTCGAGATAATCCCAATTCCTATGAACAGTTTGAGTTAGCAAAACGCGATCGCACTTTTATCCATCCTCTCTATTTCCACTATCATGAATCTGAGCATTATGCCACCTCTAATGGTTATTTAATTGAAATGTCTTATGTGGAAGAATTAGAACCTTTAGATGCGGTTTACATTGACGATTTAGAATGGCGAATTGCATTACCTTCTAATACCAAACGACAGAAAGTTTTAGAGATTTCTCCGATTGGATTACCGTTTCGAGAAGAAGTCGAAGATGGGGAAAAAGTCGCGGTTTTTAGGTTTAATCCTTTAACCTCCAGAGAACGTTTAATTTTTGGTTGGAAAGCGTTACTGGAAGTTCGCAGTATTAAATATCAAATTAGTCCTCGTCAGGTGGAAAATATTCCGGCGTTGTCACCGGATTTCCCCGAAAAATATTTAGTAGATGATGGGAATTTAGCGATGAATACGTCAATTGTGAAAGATGCGGCACAAGCTGCTATTCGCAATGAAACCAATTTTCTCCGACAACTTTTAAGTATCCGAAATTATGTTTATGATCAGTTATCTTATAGTCTGACTTCTAAGATTGAAAATCCTGATGTTGTTTTGAAGCGAGGAATTGGTTCCTGTGGCGAATATGTGGGGGTTTTATTAGCATTAGCACGATTAAATGGAATTGCTTGTCGAACCATTGGACGCTATAAATGTCCGCAATTTGCTGACCGTCGAGGCGTTCCTTTAGAACCTGAATATAATCATGTTTGGTTGGAATTTTATATTCCGGGTTTCGGTTGGGTTCCGATGGAATCTAACCCGGATGATATTCAAGAAGGGGGCCCCTATCCGTTACGCTTTTTTATGGGATTAGCTTGGTATCATATTGAAATTGGGAAAGGAATTCGCTTTCAACGATTAACGAATCAAGGAGTTGATGTTGACCGAGAAAAAGTTTCTGTAGGAACTTTAGCAATTAATCACGTTCGGTTTACCATTTTAGATGAATTACCTGCCATTTAAACGGGTGAAAAACCGTTTCTGAGTCGTTGGATAGGTAACAATCAATGAATTGATGTTATCTATCCGACATTTTGAATTAAAATAAAGATAAAATTGCTTTTTGAATCGATCTATGGATATTTTACAAGAGTTGTCAATTGTTGATATTCTGGTAATTGTGGCTTTTTCTCTGATGATTATTTTTACCGGGGGTGTGATTTATTTAACTGTTGCTGAATGGCGAGATCGCAGACGTCGAGAACAAGAAAAACGTCGGCGTTAAATTAATTGTAGGGGTCGGGTTTCCCAACCCCTACGGTTATTGTTGACTATCGTTAGGACACATTTCTCTAAAATTAATGGAATAAATGAATATTAAAGTAAAGGATTGCTAAATAGGAGGTTAGCCAAAGGAATAAACTTAATTTTATTGTATTATCTTGAATCAAAATGCGGCTGGGTTCTTCTCCCTCTGCTAAAACGGTCACTAACCATTTATAGTGCATAACCGCATAATAAACAATCGGAACTGTTATTACTAATGAGGGATTTTTACCCGATGTAATTGTAAATAAAGCATAGCACATAATAGTCATGGTGGCTGTGCTATTGAGCAGAGAATCTAAATAAGGTAAAGTATATTCAGATAAAACGGGACGTTGTTTGTTTTTTCTTCCCCGTTGATAAAATAAGTTTAAATAAGAGGGTTCTGAATTTAAGCTGTTTTGATGGCTGTCACGATGTAAGAGTGCTAACAGTTCAGAACGTCTTTTAGAAAAGCCTAAAAATAACGTTAGGAAAAAGGTACATAAAACAATCCAAGCCGTCGGCATATCTCCTAACGCATAAATTCCTGCTAATAACCTTAACACAAATCCAAAGGCAATACAATTAACATCAAATAACGGTAAATTCTTGAGTTTTAAAGAATAAAAAATATTATTAATAGCGTAAAGTAAAATACAAATTAATGTGGGAATTCCTAATAAATTACCTCCTAGAATAGAAAGGATTGCTAAACTAACAGCGATCGCTAATCCCATTTTAATAGAAACTTGACCACTGGCAATGGGTCGATACTTTTTTTTCGGATGCAAGCGATCGCGTTTTCGGTCTTGAATATCATTAAAAATATAAATGGCTGATGCCATAATTGAGAAAAAAATTACCGTTAATCCTGATAGTAAAATGCTCTGGGGTTCTAATAGTCTACCCCCAAATAAAAGTCCGGCTAAACAGAAGAGATTTTTTGTCCATTGGTGGGGACGCAGCAGTTTAATCCAAGGATTTAAAATGGAAGATTTAACCAGAATTAATTCAGGATAATTGTCATCAGAATGAGTTTCTATAACCGAAGTAGAATCCCCTGAATAATGTTCTTGATCGAGTGGTTTCATGATATTAATTCCTCTAAGATTTGATGGTTTTAAATTTAACGAGACATAATCATAATCCCAGCAACAATAAAACTTAACCCGAACATCTGACTTAAACTAAAGCGTTCTCCAAAAATTAACGTTCCTGCTAATACCACTAAGGTAAAACCAATGGATGCAAAAATTGGATAAGCAATAGAAATCGGTAAGCGTTCTAATGCTTTAGCAAAGGCAATAATATTAATACCATAAACTAAAATAGCTGCCAGAAACCAAGGAGATGATAAGAGCGTTAATAAACTCGAATCTGGAGCTTCTAGTCGTGATTTTTTGAGTAAAATATTGCCAATTGCTGTGTTAATGGAGGCGATTAAAACAAAGCTCCATGAAATCCAGTTCGCTGAGTTGATCATATTTATCGAGTTTAAAATAGGTTATGAATCATTGATCAGGGTGTATTATAATCACGCAACCAACAGAGGGTTTAGGAAAGTTGTTTTAACACCCAAAGTAATTTTTCTTTAACGGGACGCCGATGGGCGGAACCTGCTTTTTCCGCTTGTAGTTGATTATAGTTTTTTTGGAACCAATCATAACTTTCTCGGAACATTTCATCATTAGAATATTTTGGTTTCCAGCCGAGTTTTAGTAAAGGATTGACATCAAAATAAAATTCTTTATGATAAGTTAAATAATGCCAAGGAGCTAAAGGACTTAACCCCATCCAGTCTAACAATTGTAAAGTTCCAATCGTTAATCCAGTGGGTAAACTGTTAACTTCAGAATCTGTTCCTGCATATTCAATTAAATGTTCTAATCCTTCTCGTAACGTGCCAAAGCGATCGGTTCCAACATTATAAATTCCGGGTTGTCCTAAATCAAGAGCTAGGAGATAGGCATCCATTAAATCATGAGCATGAACAAACTGAAATTTAACGTTACCACTACCAATCACATAAACATTTTTTCCTTCTTGAATCCATTCAAATAATATCTGAAAAATCCCTAATCTTCCTTCTCCTAAAATGGTTCGAGGACGAATTACAATTAAAGGTAAACCTGCTTGATCACAAATGTTTCTAACCGCTAATTCTCCAGCTAATTTTGCTCGTCCATAAATTTCAACGGCTTTTGTGGGTGTATCATTGGTAATTGGGCATTTAGCATCGCCAAATAAGGCACTAGAACTCATGTGAATAAAGCTTTTTACCCCTGCTTTTACGGCTGCTTCGGCGGCGATTTTACTGCCTTCAACATTAACTTCCCAGAATTTATGACCGGATTTTGTCAGAGGAACTAAAGCAACATTATGATGCACAATATCAATTCCTTCCATTGCTTTTGCAACCCCAGTGCGATCGCAAATATCACAGTTAATAAACTCAATTTCTGGCGGACGGGTGGGATCTTCCCAAATATCTAAAATTTTAACTTCTTCTCCCCGTTCATATAATCGACGAGCAATTAAATTCCCTAAAAACCCTGACCCGCCTGTTATTAAGTGCTTCATAAATTTCTATTTGTCCTTAACACCACCGATTTGCTCATATCATAAACGAAAGTTACCTTTTCGTAAAGGACGGATAACAACTAATTCTTAAAAAAGATAGTGAATTTACGCTGAGTTTAAATCTGGTTTTTAGCCTGAAAATTTGGAATAAATCTTCCATCGATAAACCCTAATTAAATCATACAATAAAGCTATATATTCGTAAAGTAAATTAGCGGGAAAATAATGATAATAAATCAGACGGAGTGGCATTGTTCTATTGGCAAATTCAGGAGAGGAAGTCATCACCTCTTGAATGTTATAGCCACAAAGTTTAAACATTAATTGACTTCGTAAAGCATGGGGTTGATTACAATATAAAATCACAGGTTCTAAGGGCCATTTTCCCTGCTGTTCTAACCACTTTCTTAATAATCTAGCATTATCAAAGGTATCCAGATAAGGGCAATCTTTAACATTTTCAGGAATAAAAACCTGAAGTTCGGGTCGATAATGTAAGAGGTATTTTGCAGCACATTGTTCTTCTGGTTCAGGACAATCAAAGCAATTTCCTGGGGAAATATAAACTTTTTCATCAACGGGAACCTGCTTTAAAACTTGTTGTAAAACCGCTTCAAAATAATTAGATAGAAAATAAGAGTTAGCGTAATCTTTACGAAAAACTAATCCTTCTGTAACAACAATATGGCTAACCATGATTAATCTAAACCTCCGTAATGATTGAAAATCCAATTGATGCTTCTTCGCATTCCTTCTTCTAAAGTAATAACGGGATCATAGCCTAATTCCCGTTGAGCTTTAGCCACCGAACAAGCAATGGTTTTATTCATTTCTGAGAGAACATGAATTTTTTGATGATAGAATCCTAATGTTTGTAACGTTCCATCAATCACAAAAGCAATTTCACTCGCTAAACTCGGTAATTTTAAGCGTTTATGGGTGCATTTTTGTTGAAATTCTGTTTCTAATAATTGTTCAATGGTATCAATAATTTCATTCATTGAGTAGGGTCGTTTATCGGCGATCCAATAGGTTTCTCCGTTGGCTTTTTCAGTCATTGCTGCTAATAATAATCCCTGACAAAGATTATCTACATAAGCCATTGATCTTAAGTTATTTCCACTTCCAACTATGGGAGCTTTCCCATCTCGAATCATTTTAAAAAATAAAGTTTGACGTTGAGGTTGATGGGGGCCATAAAACCAAGGAGGACGAATTATAACGGTTTCTATTTTTCCCTGTTGTTGATAGGTTTTAACGGCTAATTCCATCAACATTTTTGAGCGTCCATAGTTCATATAGGGATGATAGGGAGAGATTTCATCAAATAAGTGATCGGGATGGAGATTACAACCACAGGGAGAATTTGAAGAGACAATAACTGCTCGTTTTACACCGTTATTAATTGCAGAATTTAATAGATTTTTTGTTCCTTCTACATTGATTTGATAAAATTCTGATACGTTTTGCGGGTGAATAATTCCAGCCGTATGAAATAAAATAGCATTTTCAGTATTTTCACAAAAGCGATCGCAATCTTGGGGGTTTCTTAAGTCTCCTTGATAAATTTCGATTTGATCGGATATTTTTTGCAATTTTGTTGAGTCTTGGTTGGGTAAAATTAAACAGCGAATTTTTAAAGGATTTTGAGGTTGACTCAAAGGTTCAAAATCAGGTAATCCTTGAACCAATGATTTTACTAAACGAATTCCTAACCATCCTAATGCACCTGTAACTAAAATAAGGTTAGTTTTTAACTCCATAATTTTATGATTTCGGATTATGATTATATTTTAGCCTTAATTAAGGATATTATAACTGAAACCAGTAATTTTTTTCTAAATTTTATTTAAGAATTTTAGCACATTTCGACGAGCGATCGCCATAATTGAACCTTGAGGATTGACTCCAGGTGCAGTACAAAGTAAACTCGCATCCGCAATATATAAATTATTAAACCCATGAACTTTTCCAAAGGAATTAACCGCACATTTTTTTAAGTTTTCTCCCATCGGACAGGAGGAGAAAACATGAACAGTCATTAAATTTGTTTGTTTTACAGGTAATTGTTCTGCTATTTTAGTTAAATCTTGAGGATGGGTCAAGGGAGAATGATTAGAAATACTAGGATAGAGAACTTTCGCCTTAGCTTCAAATAACAATAAAGCTAATTTTTGTAACGCTTCTGATAAATCTTTCAAGTCTTGAGAAGTTAGATGATAGCGAACCAAAGGATCATGAAAAAAGGGAATATTTCTTACTGTACCCGACCCTTCTCCGGTAATCATTGCATAATAGATTGCCATATTTTGCCAATATTTTTCAACAATGTTTGTATATTGGGGATGGTCGGTCATAGCAACGGATAAATAGGGAGGAGAACTAATTGAACATCCGAAACTAAATCGCGGTGCAAATTCTTTAACTTGATGGACAGGAACTCCCATATCTAAAGCGTTGATTTCCTCATTAAATTGAGCAATAATTTTAACCGTTGGGTGCATTCTTAAAGAATTTCCAATATTATTTTTAATTCCACTGCGTCTTAATAACGCTGGGGTTTGAATTGCACCACAACAAACAAAGACGGTTTCCGCTTGAATTTGAATTGGATAGCGTTGATAATTTCCCGTTAAAATCCACTGTTGATTAGTTTGTTTTAGGGTTTGAATTCGAGTATTCGCTAATAGTTTACATCCCGCTTTTAACGCTCTAGGAATAAAAGTTTTTGTCATCGATTGTCGAGTGCCTTTAGGAACTGTATTTTCCTGAGTTTCTTGATAACAAAACCAGCGAGGAACTTCTAAAGATTGCCATCCTAAAGCCGTTGCACCTTCCTGTAATTTTAAAGATGCAGTAGGAGCTTTCCCTGGTAAATAACAAACATTAACCGCTTGTTCACAAGCTT
The DNA here is from genome assembly GCF_046067725.1 of Planktothrix sp. Lineage (NCBI taxonomy): Bacteria > Bacillati > Cyanobacteriota > Cyanophyceae > Oscillatoriales > Microcoleaceae > Planktothrix > Planktothrix sp. The sequence continues at coordinate 6,261 of NZ_JBJUDF010000292.1, read as the reverse complement.
CAAAATGGGGAATTAAATCATGTTCTGTTAATGTATCGACTTCAAATTCTGTGCGCCATTGTTCTAAAAGATCAGGGGGGGTGCGGTGATACAGTCCGCTATTAATTTCACTTCCTCCTCCGACACATCGACCTTCCACATATTGAATTTTAGGTTGACCAAAAGCGGCATTAAGTCCTCCATTTCGATACTTTTGTACCATTTCTTCAACGGAGAAAGGTTGACAGGATTCTAAGGGTAAATTTGCACCTTCTTCAATTAATAAAACCTCTCGTCCGGCTTCAGCCAATAAGCAAGCTGTAATTGCACCCCCTGGGCCAGAACCTATCACAGCTATTTCTGTTTTTAAATTAGATTCTACTGGAAAAATTAAGTTGATTTCTGAGAGATTAGACATGAATTGGATGAATGGATTGAATCAGATTGCCAATATAATACAACTAGACTTTCATAAAATCGCATCAGATCTCGACAAACGTGAAAGGGAGAATTTTTCCAAGCTAAAATTTGATGTTCTCGCATCGAGGGGGACTGACAATGAAAGAGAGAACCTCTCAGAAGACCGGAAAATTCAAAAATTAATGTTAACACAAATAAGGGCAATTGTAGATAATCGGGCATTCGCTTCTGTTGTTCTAAAACAAACTGAACGACAGAATTATGGGGAAAATATAAAGAATTGCTTGAGGCTGGAAAACGATAACTAATTAAAGAATAACACAGCGCAGAAACCGTATTTATAAACATTTGTTGAATCATTATTGACATTTTTGATAACTTCGTTTAATATTACTTTTTTTACTATAGCTTCGTATATCCTTTATTTTATCTCAAATTCCTTTGATTATTTTATATTTAATTCCTCCCTTAGCAATTTCTTGATTTATTCTTGATTTTGGAATAATCTATAGCTGTCGAAGAAAAGAAAATTAAAGCTTGGATTTATGCTCCTCAACGTCAACAATTTATTCAAATAAACGGTGAAATTTCAGTCATTGTTCAGCCCCAAAAGAAACCCTAAACCTTTAAAATATAAAAAAGACTAAATTGATTTGATCAATCTTTACCCATTATGAAACAACAGAGTGAAATGATTCTCATCGGAGGCGGTTTAATTGGATTATCCCTCGCCGTTGAGTTAAAATTACGAGGAGCAACGGTCACGGTTCTCAGTCGAAATCAACAGGAAGCCGCAGGTTTAGTGGCTGCTGGAATGTTAGCACCCCAAGCAGAACAAATTCCCTCTGGCCCGATGCTAGACTTGTGTTTACGCAGTCGTGCACTGTACAACGACTGGACACGCAAACTAGAGGAAATGACCGGGTTAGAGACCGGATATTGGCCCTGTGGAATTTTAGCACCGGTTTATGAACGTCCCGACTGTACCACCTTACCCCAAACCCCTGAAACGCCGAGTTATTGGCTAGAACGAGATGCCATTTTACATCAACAACCCGGTTTAGGGAATGATGTCGTAGGGGGGTGGTGGTTTCCCCAAGATGCTCAAGTTGATAACCGTCGGGGATTAATTAAAACCTTACAAACAGCGGCTCAGGAATTAGGCGTTACAATTATTGAGGGAATTACCGTCGAAAAAATAGTAACTTCCCCTGATCAAAAAGTAACGGAAGTTCAAACCAATCAAGGAATTTTTAGAGCCGATCATTATATTTTAACAACAGGTGCTTGGTCAGGGGAATTATTATCAATTCCCGTTTATCCGAGAAAGGGTCAAATGTTATCGGTTCGGGTTCCCGATGATTTTAAATCCTTACCGTTACAGCAGGTTTTATTCGGTTCAAATATTTATATTGTACCCCGTCGAGATGGTTTAATTGTGATTGGAGCTACATCAGAACCCGTCGGGTTTACTACTGGTTTAACACCCCAAGGAGTTGAAACATTACTCTCTGACGCGATTCGATTATATCCGATTTTAAAAGAGTTTCCTATTCAAGAATTTTGGTGGGGATTTCGACCCGAAACGCCCGATTTATTCCCGATATTAGGGCCAAGTTCTTGGGACAATTTAACCTTAGCAGTCGGTCATTATCGGAATGGAATTTTATTAGCTCCAGTCACGGCTCAATTGATTGCAAATTGGGTTTTAAATGCTCAAAGTGATCCATTATTACATCATTTTAGAAGCGATCGCTTTCAAACTTTAAGATAGTAACCTAAGTCCCTAAACCTAATGATTGAGAGATTTCTAATTCCCTGTTCCCAGTAAATCGCAATTCCTGTTCCCTTTCTCAACTCGGTCATTTATTTTGCACTCATCACTTATGATCTCAAATCTTAAAAAATTAGTATTGACAAGTTGGGAGTTGCAAACAGACTTAGGATTTATTATCCAGTGGATATTAGTGACAGTCGTGGGATTTTTAGTCAGTTTAATCTGGATAGAAATTGGGGAAAGACCGGATTTAGGAGGACTCGAAGGTGCAATTGGCGGCTTGATGATCAGTTTCGCTCAATGGTGGGTTCTCAAACATCATATTTCCCACAGTTGGCGCTGGATTTTTATCCATGTTTTAATCTGGACTATCATCGGGTTAACTCCGATTGGACTCTTAGGTTGGATTGTTCCTCGGACATTACACCTGACCCCTCGAATTGTTTATGGCGTCATCGAGGGAGTGAAGTTAGGACTTTGTTTAAGCTTGGGCCAGTGGTGGGTCTTACGCACCGAAGTCTTCCAAGCATGGCGATGGATCATCGCCAGTGGACTTTCATGGGGGATAGCATTACCCATCGGTTGGATGTTTGGGGGAATTCTGCGTCAAGGAACCAGTTTTTTTCTCGGAGATGTTTTAGGTTTAGTCTTGGTTTGGACAATCGTTGCAGGGATGACCGGAACAGCGCTGACTCGATTATTATGGTATCCCATTAAACAGAATGATGGGTAGGAACCATCAGTTCTGTACGAATATCCACTTCCGTTGTTTCTTCGTTGTGCTCAAGAAAGAAAGGTTCAGGGGAAGAACCCGGTAAAGATACAACTTCCTCAGCACACATCGGTTCTAGTTGATGCTGCTGTTGACGGGATGGGTGATATTCGTCAATTCCTCCAGTTAAAATTAATTCTGTTGGATCAGGCTGAATATTTAACAGAATTTTCGGGCCAGAGATGGCTAAATGAATCACTTGTCCATCGACTAAAGGAACTTGCTCAACCGCTTGGCCATTGACATAGGTTCCATTCGTTCCCAGATTGGTCACAATCCAATCTTCACAGTCGCGGCGAATCTCGACATGATAGCGAGAAACCACCGCACTATAGAGAACCACATCGTTCTTAAGGGATCGTCCAATCCGAATCACATCGTCCTTTTTAAAGACCCAACTGCGGACAGGAATCGATTGGAGAGGATGCAATAATGTTAGTTTAATCACATTGGCAAAATCTAACAATCAACAGTTACGCCCTAAACTTATTTTAATGTGGAATTTTTAGATTTTGGATGGGGACATAGGGCGATTGCGAGTTCAAGACTCCTCTAAATTCGAGATTCAGAAAACCTGACTCCCCCACTCCAAAAATCTCGATACTCAAAACCTCTTGTACAGTTAGGAATTCATCAACAACGGGTAGATTGGCTGTTTTGTACTGAACTTCTCTTTACCCTCGCCCCTGTGTTCTGGGTTTTGCTCCGCTAAGACAATTGAAAAATAAACGAAACTAAATCTCCTTTACCTAAAGCAATGCGATCGCCGGGTCTTAACCGATGTCGATTTCCTTTAGCCAGAGAGATATTATTAATATAAGTTCCATTGGAACTGCCCACATCTTCAATATAGTACGCATCCCCTTCAATGCGAATATCCGCGTGGGTACGAGAAACAATTTCTGAGTTGGGAAATCCCGAAACATCAACATCCGGGGGAACTAAATCATTAGGTTTTCCCAGATGAATCACCGAGACATTGTGAGGTAATTCTAGGGTTGTATTGGTTTGAACATGAATCAACTTTGCAGTCTGCTGTTGTAATTGGGTTGCAGCACCTTGAAAACTTTGAACCCCCTGAGCTAGAGGTTCTGCAACCGGAATCACAGGAACAACAACAGAAGGAGATTTTTCTAAATTCGGTGCTGAACTGACCGCAGGCTCTGGCAACGGTTCAACAACAGAGGCACTTGGGGGGGAAACCAAAGTAGGAATCACCCCTTGATTTTCCCCTGGATTGGTTTCTGCCGATGCGGGTTGTAAATTTGACCCACATTGACCACAGAATGCCGCATCTGTTTGTATCGTCGCTCCACAATGGGGACACTGGGTCATGGCAGGCAACGGCGTATAACAAGCTTCACATTGGGTCGCACCGTCTGGATTTTGATGATTACAATTGGGGCAAACAATCATAAGATTCTGATGGACTAATTTTAATGAGATCACGAGTTGTGATGCTTAATTTTGGCAAATTTTAAGTTAAATTGGCTCCTGCTTCGGAATCCAATAACCACCATAATTCCCCAACGGGTTGAATCAAGCGGCTGGGATAAATCATCCCATCTCCTTGTGATGCAAACACTTGGGCTAAAGGTTGCTGTTTATTGGCTCCGGTGACTAAAAACATCACACAACGAGCCTGGTTAATCAAGGGAACTGTAAAGGTAATTCGAGGTTGACCGTCTTTGTTTCCAACCGTAATTAAGCGATCTGCAACGGTTAAGGCTTCGGTTTGCGGAAATAACGATGCCGTGTGAGCATCATCTCCCATCCCTAATAGAACCACATCAAAAGCGGGGAATTCTCCAGGGTTGAGATCAAAAAATTGCTCTAATTCTCGATTGTATTGTTCAGCATCCGATGAAGGGTCGTTGGCTGCCGTTGGCATCGGGTGAATATGAGTTGGGGGAAAATTCACTCGATCCAGCCAAGCTTGTCGCGCCATGCGTTGGTTACTGTCGGGATGATCACCGGGTACATAACGTTCATCACCCCAAAACACATGAATTTGATTCCAAGGTAACGGTTGTGCTGCTAATGCTTCATACAACGGTTTGGGGGTGCTACCTCCGGCTAAAGCGATCGTAAATTGATCCCGACTTTGAAGCGCATCTTGAATTTTAGCGAGAATAATATCTAAAGCTCGCTTCGTGAGTTCCTCTTTGTTTGCTAAAATTTCTATGAATTTTTCCATTTAGGTAGCCTCAGAGATTAATTTAGGCATGAAAGCAACAGGCTACAATAATAATAAAAGGTTTTGTCCGCGATTCGGTTGGGGTTGACCACCCAGCACTCAAGTTAAAGATTGAGCGTTGAGAGAATTAGGCAATTGTGCTTCGAGCCATGAGCCAGACGTTAATTTCTTTTCTCCTTTTCTGTTGTCCCCATTTCCCCCGCTTTTTTGCCTTCCTTGCCTTGCAACCGTCGCGTTCCTGTTCCTGTCAATACAGCAACAAGCTGTCTATAAGTTATGTCTATTCATAAACGACTTCCTGAAACCATCCGTGCCGTTGGTGAAGTATTTCACTTTCTCCTACAACCTCGCATTTGGGGTTCCGTTAGCGTTCTGGCGGTGGTGGGAATCTTCTTCTGGCAGTTTTCTGAACACCCCGAATGGTTTAATTTGAATGCAGAATCAATCTCGAATCTGGAGAACTCGTTCAATCAACTGACCCCCGAAGAACAATCTATTGCTGCCGATATTGATAGTTCTCAACTGTTATTTGATGAGTTAAATCGAAATCCCTCTGCAATAGCACCTTCAAATAGTAGCATATCTTTGGGTCAAGACTTACTGAAAAAGGCTAGAGAATCCGCTAAAAAATCTGAATCTTCTGCGAATTCAAACCCGATCTTAGAAAGTATACTTTCAGGCTCATCTCCCGAAACGAAACCCTCGGTACAGAACAATACTTCTACCCCTGCTAACAATCTCAATTCCGTTTCGGGTTATTCTCAAACGTCCCCCCAGGGTAATCCTAACTTGGGTTTAAATCAGCCAACCTCACCATCCACGGAAGCAACAAACCCCCAAACGGCAACCTCTGTGTTACAACAAGCCATGCAGAACTATCGGCAAACCCAAGCAACTGAAAATCCCAATCTAGCTTTACCCTCTAACACCCCTTCTGAATCCACCGCGAGCTTTGAAAACCCATCAGCTACTCCCTCAACACTATCTCCGAATCATCTTACTAATCCTAACGCAGCATTAAATCCCCTCTCAGGAACAACCGTTGGTCTCACACCCTTTACAGGAACTCCCACGGTGACCGGACAAACCCTCTCACCGACTTGGAGTGTTCCCAGA
>NZ_JBJUDF010000291.1:0-3342 GCF_046067725.1 Planktothrix sp. | reverse complement strand
GGCATTTATTAAGTCTGGAGGATGGGATTCTAGTTTAGATGCGAACTGTGATGATATTGATTCTTGGATGAGAATTTCTCAATTTGGAGATGCAGTTTTTATTAATAAATGTTTAGCTTATCGAACCATTTGGCCAGGAGCTTATAATCAACAATTTTCATTAAAAAAACGACTAGATACTAATATTTTAATCAAGGAGAAACTGTATCGACTAATTCAAGAAAAAAATTACACCTATCTTCCTCTTCTTGAGGATATTCGTAATTATCTAAAGTTACATTGGAGTATGGTTGCTCTCAAAAAAGCTAAATTTTTTCAGGCTTTGTCTTTCTCCTCAACTGCTTTTTATTCTCCTAAAGCTTGGAAATTATTACTGTCTTCTATTTTAAATCGAAAACGGCAATGGTTGAAAATCAAAGAATTTTTGAGCAAAAATAAAAAATCAAATAGAAGTATCAAAAAAATTGTTTTAATTCAATAAATTTTATGAAATATATTTTAAACGTTGCCCAAACTTTACTACTCACTTACTATGCTTACATGGTCGAATATCGCGCCGAATTATTTTTATGGGCATTGTCAGGTTCCTTACCATTTATTTTAATGGGGATTTGGATTAAAGCTTCCCAAACTGGAAATATTGAACTGAGTGCGATTGAATTTGCTCATTATTTTTTATCCGCATTTATTGTCCGACAATTTAATGTTGTTTGGGTAATTTATGAATTTGAAAAAGAAGTAATTCAAGGAAAACTTTCCCCCAAATTATTACAACCGATTGATCCCGTTTGGCATCATTTCATTAGTCATATTTCTGAACGATTTGCCCGTTTGCCTTTTATTCTAGGACTCATCTTGTTATTTTTTGCCCTTTATCCTCAATCTTTTTGGATACCAAGTTTAGGACAATTTTTGCTGTTTTTATTCGTTGTGATTTTAGCGTTTATACTGCGGTTTATTATTCAATATACCTTTGCCTTATTTTCTTTTTGGATAGAACGAGCGAGCGCTATTGAACAAATTTGGTATTTACCTTATATATTTTTATCAGGAATAATTGCACCGTTAGATGTTTTTCCCCCCTTGATTCGTGAATTCGCCCTATGGACACCCTTTCCGTACCTCGTTTATTTTCCGGCTTCTATTTTGGTTGGGTTTCCCGTTGATATCTTCCGCAGTTTATTCATGATGTTTTTATGGGGAACATTATTTTTTATCCTGAACCGTTGGTTATGGAAACAGGGGTTAAAACAATATTCAGGAATGGGGGCTTAACTCAATCGGTAAATTCCCACTTATACTAAGATCATTAAGGCATTTTCAATCCATAGGAACTGATTAACATGAGACTCCTTCATACAATGTTACGGGTAGGAAACCTAGACCGCTCCTTAAAGTTTTACTGTGATATTTTAGGGATGAAATTGTTACGACAGAAAGATTATCCAGGGGGTGAATTTACCTTAGCTTTTGTGGGTTATGGAGATGAATCTGAGCAGAGTGTGATTGAGTTAACTTATAACTGGGGTGTAGAACAATATGAAATCGGCACGGGTTATGGCCATATCGCCCTGGGTGTGGATGATATTTATGGCACTTGTGAACAAATTAGAGCCGCAGGAGGTAAAATTACCCGTGAACCTGGCCCAATGAAGCACGGAACCACTGTGATTGCATTTGTGGAAGATCCTGATGGTTATAAAATTGAGTTAATTCAGTTAGGAACTCAGGGATCTCACTCGCAGAAAGAAACGACTGTTGCAACAACCCATTCTTAAGCACTCTCTTTTTAAGCACCTAACTTCCTGGCTTCTTTTTCTGCCAGGAAAGGAGAATTTATAGGATATTACAGCTTACTTTCAATTCGGCAGCTAACCGTTGTCATTCTGAGCTTGGCGAAGAATCTACGAGATCTTTCCCATCTATAGCAATCCGATTTGATTTGTGGTAGGGGCAATTCATGAATTGCCTCTACGGTAAGGGTTTTAGTCATAGAGATGATGACAACCGATTTAGACTTGCTATTGTTAAAGCTTTAATAGCAATATTTTCCATCTTTCGGTTTAGGATTGTTTTCAGCTTTTCTTAATGTTCCTAATAAAGTCGATACAAACACACAACGTTTAGCGGGGCTCCCATTCCGCAGAGATAACGTTACCCGTCCTAACTGACCATTGGCGCGACCTTTATGGTCAAATTGCATTCTCCAAATTTTAGTGGTTTGATTTTGATAAAGGGTTGTTTCTGTTGAGTCAATTTGAACGTTTTGATCTAAAGTAATCCATTGGGGTTCTGTGGGGGTTCCGTCTCGACGATGAATAGCCCATTGAACGGTATTATTCTGATCTCGAAAGCTGATTTGCCAGATTTCTTTGCTACGTTTGGCTTCTTCACGGGTGGTTTGCATCGCCCAGTAAATTCGATCAATGGAAGTGGTGAGACGATGATGGTTGATAAAGCTTAACCAACTGGGAACCGCAATAGCACTGAAAATGCCTATCATGAAGACGATAATGAGGTTTTCGAGTAGGTTAAATCCACTATTAGAGGTGGGTAATGAACGATGGGCTATAGCAAGCTTAGTACAATCACCATTCTTCTTTTCTGGAATAGTCATGGAAAAAGCACCCGATTTCATCTGAGGTCGTTCTAGGTTTGATAAACCTTAACTACCAGTTTCGGGGAATCCAGAGGTTTTGAACAGGTGAAAATTACGGATTTTTTCAGGAATAATTGTTCAGTTGATAAGTTAGTCAATTGGGGATATTACGGAGTTAAGAGATGCGATCGCTGATCAAAAAACTTTAAGAGGGAACTGGACAACCTTTTTTAGTGGAACTATTATAGTTTCCTTCCTCTACCCTAATTGTCCCTAAAAGACTGTCTACAATAACGCAGCGTTTACTTTTTCCATCAGGAAGGGAGACTGTGACTGTGTAGGGTAATACTTGGACAGGATTGTCTGTTTTGATGTTTCCTTGATAATCAAAAATAATCTCTGTGTCCTTGGTAACGGTTGTATCTCCTGCACCTGTAGAAAGTTTGATGGTTCCTGATTTAATCTCACCTGAAGCATTTAGCGTTTGTACGTTACCCTCATAAGTAACAGTCGGTGGATCAACTGCACTATCAAATGTGATAGTAACATCATCTTTTTTACGTTTGGCTTCAGCTTGAGCCGTTTTAATTGCTTGAAATACCTGATCATTAACCGTTTTGAGTCGTTGTCCTGTGACAAAAGCATTCCAACTGGGGGCGGCGATCGCTGTTAAAATCCCAATAATGAGAACCACAACTAACATTTCCATCAAGGTAAATCCCGTCTCAGTGTTATCAGTCTGA
>NZ_JBJUDF010000290.1:0-6142 GCF_046067725.1 Planktothrix sp. | reverse complement strand
GCGATTTCCTGTAATTGTAATTTGATTGGGTTGTAAGGTGGTTTCAACTTGAGCATTTGCTACTGTGGGAGACAAGAAATAAAGAACAGGTAAGATTAGTCCAGCTAAATATTTTTTCATAGTTGAAGGTGCAATCTAATTTGGTAATTTGTACATAAAATTTAGACTCACGATAACCATTTCAACTCAACCAGGAGATCAGAAACCGGGTTTCTGCAAAAATCTTGAGCTTCTCGCTGAGATTAAACAGAAAAACCCGGTTTCTAGTTGACAATTTCACAAGCAGATCAGAAACCCGTTTCTAATTCAAACTTTATTGATAAGCCTCCATCGGTAAACAAGAACAGACAAAATTGCGATCGCCAAAAGCATTATCAATGCGTCCCACAGCCGGCCAGAATTTATGTTCCTTTGTCCAAGGTGCGGGATAAGCCGCTTGTTCACGGGAGTAGGGATGATTCCATTCACCACACAGTAATGATATTGCTGTATGGGGAGCATTTTTTAATAGATTATTAATAGCATCCATTTTCCCGGATTCTATTTCTGAAATCTCTTGACGAATGGCAATCATCCCATCACAAAACCGATCTAATTCTGCTTTAGATTCACTTTCAGTGGGTTCTACCATCATTGTTCCCGCCACAGGCCAAGAAACCGTCGGCGCATGGAATCCATAATCCATTAACCGTTTTGCAATATCATCAACTTCAATCCCTGCGGATTTCTTCACAGACCGTAAATCTAAAATACATTCATGGGCAACAAATCCTTGATTTCCTTTGTATAAAATCGGGTAATAATCATCTAAACGACGGGCAATATAATTCGCATTTAAAATCGCCACTTTTGTCGCTTCTGTTAATCCTTTTGCCCCCATCATGGCAATATACATCCAAGAAATCACCAGAATACTCGCACTCCCCCAAGGTGCCGCCGATACCGCCCCAATGCGGTCATTTCCTGTGAACTCCACCACCCCATGACCCGGAAGGAAAGGAACCAAATGGGACGCAACTCCAATCGGCCCCATTCCTGGCCCGCCACCGCCATGAGGAATACAGAAGGTTTTATGCAGGTTTAGGTGACAGACATCCGCCCCAAAATCCCCCGGACGACATAACCCCACTTGGGCGTTCATATTCGCCCCATCCATATACACTTGTCCGCCATTGGCATGAATAATATTACAAATCGCTTCAATTCCGGTTTCAAAAACGCCGTGAGTTGAAGGATATGTTATCATTAATGCAGCTAAATTCTCTTGATGTTTTTCGGCTTTTGCTTGTAAATCATCAATGTTAATATTACCTTGATCATCACAAGCGACAGGTACTACTTTAAAGCCACACATCACCGCACTGGCGGGGTTTGTGCCATGAGCAGATTCAGGAATTAAACAAATATTTCGGTGTAATTCTCCTCGATTTTCGTGATATTGACGAATTACTAATAATCCGGCATATTCACCTTGGGAACCTGCATTCGGTTGTAAAGAAATTCCGGCAAATCCTGTAATCTCAGCTAACCAATTTTCTAACTGTTCAAATAGAATTTGATAACCTTCGGTTTGTGATTTGGGTGCAAACGGATGGATTTTGCCAAATTCCGGCCAAGTTACCGGAATCATTTCTGCCGTTGCGTTTAATTTCATCGTACAGGAACCTAAAGGAATCATCGAGGTATTTAACGATAAATCCTTGGTTTCTAAGCGATGAATATACCGTAAAAGTTCCGTTTCTGAATGATAACGATTAAAAACTGGATGGGTTAAATAGGGAGATTTGCGCGTAAAGGTGGTAAGATTTTCGGAGGGTTTTAAAACCTCTTCAACGTTAAACGGTAACTCTGAACCCGCAAAAATTGACCATAAATCGATGACATCTTGAATTGTTGTGGTTTCATCTAAACTCATCCCAATTGTTTGATGATCAATGACTCGAAGGTTAATTTCTTTGGCTTCGGCGGCTTGGAGAATTTCGGTTAAAGATTTTTCCCCTAATTTAACATTAATAGTATCAAAAAAGGGTTCTGTTCCAATCACATAACCTAAGCGTTTTAACCCTTCAGCTAAAGTCAAGGTTAATTGATGAATCTTTTGGGCGATTTGTTGCAATCCAGATGGCCCATGATACACCGCATATAAACTGGCAATGACCGCTAATAAAACTTGGGCGGTACAAATATTACTGGTAGCTTTATCGCGGCGAATATGTTGTTCACGGGTTTGTAATGCTAACCGCAACGCCGGGTTTCCTTGAGCATCTTTAGAAACACCCACCATCCGACCCGGAACGTTCCGTTTATATGTTTCTTTGGTGGCAAAATAAGCTGCATGGGGGCCACCATAACCAAGGGGAACCCCCAGCCGTTGGGTACTTCCGACGGCAATATCGGCTCCGAATTCCCCCGGAGGTGTTAACAGCGTTAAACTTAAAATATCCGCCGCTACTGTCACTAAAGCGTGATGGTGATGGGCGGTTTCAATAAAATGACGATAGTCATAAATTGCCCCATCACTAGCTGGATATTGCAGCAAACAACCAAAAATTGGAGTATTAAAATCAAAGGTGCGATGATCTGCTATGATGACTTCTATTCCTAATGGAACCGCACGGGTTTTAACAACATCAATCGTCTGAGGATGACAATCTTTTGAGACAAAAAATCCGTTAGCTTTGGTTTTAGAAACGGCATAACTCAAGCTCATAGCTTCCGCCGCCGCCGTTGCTTCATCTAATAAGGAAGCGTTGGCAATTTCTAATCCGGTTAAGTCAATAATTAGGGTTTGAAAGTTGAGTAAAGCTTCTAAACGACCTTGGGCAATTTCCGCTTGATAGGGAGTATAAGCTGTATACCAACCGGGGTTTTCTAAGATGTTCCGTTGAATCACACCGGGTGTGATACAATCAGAATAACCCATACCAATAAACGAACGATACACTTGATTTTTAGAAGCGATCGCTTTTAATTGATTTAGGGCTTCATATTCACTTTTAGCGTCAGGTAATTGTAAGCTACGGTTGAGGCGAATGGTTGAGGGAATCGTTTGATCAATTAAAGTTTCTAAATTGGAAATCCCCAATAATTTTAACATTTCTTGAATCTCATCACCATTGGGGCCTAAGTGTCGTTGCACAAAACCCGGTTGTTCACTGGGGGGGTTATGACTCGTAGAAGTAGAAGATGACATCGTTTCAATTTGGGTGTTCGCTGATGAGGTAATCTCTAACATGAAACTCCGAAAAGGGTTGACGGTTAACGGTTGCTTTGTTGATATTTCGTTACAATAGTTTACCAAAACTTTTAACAAAAGTGGGGTTTAGGGTTTTTGAATCATTAACTGATAAGCTTGATGTAAAATTTTGATCGGTTCAGAGCGAGTTTGAAGAAATTGATCAATTCCTTTACGAGTATCTTCTTCAGGATGTTCAGGATCTCGATATTCATAATCATCAAAAATCATAATTCCTCCCGGTTTCAATAATTCCCAAGACAGTAAAGCATCTTGAAACACCACAGAGGCTAAATGACAACCATCAATATAAACAAAATCATAGGTATTAGCAGGAAGAGTGGGTAAGATTTCTTGAGAATATCCTTCTAATTTAATAACTTTTTCAGCAACTCCAGTTTTAACAAGATTCAGGTCAAATTCATCTCGAAAGCTTAAATCAATACAAGTCATTTTTGCCATTGGATGGGTTAAAATTTGATCCAATAACCAACAAGCCGACATTCCTTGAAAGCTACCAATTTCTAAACCTTGAATACCGGGAAGATTGGCTAAAGCATGGAGGACTTTTTCCCAATAGGGAATGTTAACACTAAACCAATCTTTTGTAAAGTGATAATTTTTTTCAAGACTCCTACTCCATCCTCGTAATTGATGGGATTTTTGATGGGCTTGAATTGCGGTTTCTACTTCTCCAATTTCCGATAAAAAGTTTCCTAAGTGAGTGTAAGAGTGGGGTAAATCAGGATTTAATTCAATTGCTTTTCGAGAAGCTGCGATCGCTTCTTCCCACTGTTTCTTATAACTATAAGCTCGACTTAAAGATAAATAAATAAAAGGGTTTTTATCTTCTAATTTTAGAGCTTCTTGGTAAGCGGTGAGCGCAGCATCCCATTGTTGTAATTTAAACTTAATTTCTGCAATTTGAAAATGAGGTAAATAAGCGTTAGGATTGAATTCAATGACACGCTGATAAGCTTGAATTGCCGTTTCCCATTTTCCTAAATCCTTATAAATATTCCCTAAAGCCATATAAGATTGAAACTGTAGATGATTACTTTCAATGGCTTTATGGTAAGCTTCAATGGCTAGATCCCATTGTTGAAGTTGACGATAAGCTTCCCCTAAATTATGATACGCTTCAGATCCATTAGGATTAGCTTGAATTGCATTTTTATAACAAAAAATTGCCGATTCAATTTCTTGCTTTTGAAACAATCTGTTTCCTAAATCTAAATGTTCAGTAAATGTCCCTAAATTGGGTTCTAAATGAAAAGCTTTATCCCAAAAAATATCAGCTTCTTCGTCTCGATTAACTTGATGAAGAACTTGAGCTAAGTTTCGATAAATAACTGCTACATTAGGATTCAATTCAATTGATTTTTTATAATTAGAAATAGCGGTTTCAAAATCCTGTTTCTGGCTATAAATATCTCCTAAACTTCCATAGACCTCTGCATAATTAGGTTTTAATTTTAATCCCTTTTTGTACCAAAATTCAGCTTGTTCAAAATCTCTTTGAGCTTGCCAAATTGAGCCTAATGTTTGACAAATGGGAGCATATTCTGAGTCGATATTTAGAGCTACCAAACAAACAGAAACTGCTTCATCAAATTGTTGATGAGCTAAATAATAATTTGCCTTTTGATACAAATATTTAATCAGATTTTTTGGATTTAAAGATGAGTCCATTCGCGGATTATAAGTCGGGTATTCGGTGTGGAAGGTTGAGTCTGGGAGGGTTGCGTCTCAACCCTCATCCGTCTTTAACCTAAACAGTGATTAGTTTCCATTTTTACCGTTGTTTCTTGTTTCTTCAGGAGAAGGTGGAGTTAATAAAGGACTATTGATCGGTTTCAAGACAGCTTGAATTGTTTTTAAGAAACGGTTAGGTTTGACTGCTTTACAATTTAATAATTGACGTTCTTTAACTTTTTTAGCTAAATGTCGCATGACCGATAAATCTAATTCATCAATAAAATGATCCGCAATTCGTTCTCCCATCAGTTCAATTGCTTCAGAATATTGTTCCATTAATAATTCCAAAGCTTGGGAGGCTTCGGTTGTGATTTCATCAGGAACAGGATTTTGCTTAACAACAGAAGGTTCTGTTTCTACTTTTTTAGGTTCTATCCGATTCAGGCGATGAGCTAAAAAATTTTGATATTCATCAACGGTCATTCCTAAATTATAAATATGATGATGAACATGATCAATTAAATCGACTTCTGAGGGCGTAAATAGACCATCCTGTTTATAAATTCCATGTAAACTCGCCCAAGTTTTTAGGGTGTTAGCATCATGAAGTTGATAACGATCTAACAGTTGAGTCGTTGTCATATTGGTTTCCGGGGTGGGTTTAAAATCACTCATCGATAAATCCTCATGAGAACAGATTAGGGAAGAAAATTTTAATAGAAACTAAATTTATAGAGTCAGTTCCATCAAAGCAGCCATCAAACTGATGATTTTTTTAGTCATTATCCGTATTATCCCTGATTTTGGCAAGATTTTATCCCATGACTGTTTTGTTCTTTTTGCTGTGGGGTGAAACTTTGAACCAAACCATCCATATTGACACTCTCAGGTCTGAAGACGCTGAGATTCTAACTTCAACCTAGAATTGTAAGTATGGATCTCCCATTTTCCCAACAATTTAAGTTTACCAATCCCATTTTTATCAGTAAAGGTGATTTGTCTTTTAGTTGGGTGCAATGACCAACCTGATGTTTTGTATTCAACGGAACGGCAATCTTTCTGGAATTGGGGATATCCTTTTTTACCTGAAATCTTTTTCTTACAATTGTCATAAAAACGACTAATGGCAGTCCATCCCCCCTCGGCTGCGGATTGAACTGCCATTGAATTTAGATCGTTAACAAACGAGAATTCTTTTCTGAGAATTGT
>NZ_JBJUDF010000289.1:0-7015 GCF_046067725.1 Planktothrix sp. | reverse complement strand
TGAACGTTCCCACTGGGTTCCTGAATTAATGTTAAAATTAGCGCAGGGTTTAGTCAATTTACCGAATCAATCTTGGGCGAAAACACAACTGTTGAATTCTGTTGAATATTGGTTGAGAATCAGAAACCCTAGAAACCCGGTTTCTTTGAGAAACCGGGTTTCTGAAGAATCTCAGTTATGGGATGCTGTTAATTCTGTTGTAACCGCTCAGGATTTAGATTATATTGAAAATGTGAATAACTTGTTAGAAACATTGGGAGAAACCCACCGAGTTAATATTGTTGAAGCCTGTTATCAACGGGGACAAAACCATTGTCAACAGGGAGAATATTCTACCGCAATTGATGATTTTACCCAAGTGTTGTTACTAGAAACTAATTCCCCCGATGCGAATTATAATCGCGGATTAGCGTATAGTAAATTAGGGCAATATCAAGCGGCAATAGAAGATTATAACCAAAGCTTGCAATTAAATCCGAATTATGCTGAAGCTTACAATAATCGCGGTAATGCTTATTATAAATTAGGAGAATATGAAAAAGCGATCGCCGATTATAATTCCCGTCTCGCCCTCAATCCTAATTTACCCGGAGTTGCCCATAATCGAGATGTTTTTCAAGGGGTTTTGGATGAAAAACGCCGTCGAGAAAGAGAATTTGAGTTTGATGTAATTACTGTTAACGCCGAAGGAAAAGAAACCCACCGAGAACGCCGTCGGGCTGATTTTTTTAAAGAAGATTTAGGCAATAATATCAGCTTAGAAATGGTATCCATTCCTGGGGGAACTTTTATGATGGGTTCACCAGAAGATGACACTGAAAAACCCATACATCCCGTTAATATTGCTGCATTTTCTATGGCAAAATATCCCATTACTCAAGCTCAATGGCAAGCCATTATGGGGAATAATCCTTCTAGTTTTAAAGGTGCAAATCGACCCGTTGATAGTGTAACCTGGCACGAAGCACAAGAATTTTGTCAGCGACTTTCCCAAAAAACAGGCAAAACCTATCGTTTACCATCTGAGGCGGAATGGGAATACACTTGTCGTGCAGGAACAACAACACCTTTCCATTTTGGCAAAACCATTACACCCAATTTAGCCAACTATAACAATAATTGTGGGGAAACCACCGATGTTGGTAGTTTTCCCCCGAATGCCTTTGGTTTATACGATATGCACGGCAACGTTTGGGAATGGTGCGCTGACCCTTGGCATGAAAATTATAATGGCGCAGCTATTGATGGTAGCGTTTGGGAGTCGGACGGAAATACTCAATACCGGGTGTTACGCGGAGGTTCGTGGTACATCGATCCCTGGTATTGTCGCAGTGCCGTTCGTAGCAGAGGCGTGCCGGTCAGTCGGGACAGGTACTTCGGGTTTCGCGTTGTTTCCCTTCCTCCTGCGTGGACTCTGTAACCCTTTTACCGAGAAACCGGGTTTCTGTAATAACCTTTGCTGCATAACAGAAAGATAGCTGAAGAAACCCGGTTTCTGAGTCCCCCCAGAGGTATACTGTTGAGCAAAAAATTGTGTCAACCCGCAATAATTTTAATTAAAGAGAAAACCTACTCATGCGTCCCCATTGAAAGGTCAGGTTGAGTAGGTTAAAAAGCGTTATCGCTTAAAGTTTGACTTCAATATCTACCCCGGCGGGTAAATCTAATTTCATCAGAGCATCAATGGTTTTGGAAGATGGTTGATAAATATCAATAATGCGTCGATGGGTACGAGTCTCGAAGTGTTCCCGTGAATCTTTATCAACGTGGGGAGAACGCAATAAACAATAAATCCGGCGTTTTGTGGGTAAAGGAATCGGCCCAATTGCAGTGGCACTGGTACGATTAGCGGTATCTACAATTTTCTCGCAGGAGGTATCTAATAAACGGCGATCAAATGCTTTGAGACGAATCCGAATTTTTTGCTGTTGAATAGTAGCCATTTTCAGGTTGAGTTTTCTAGGTTCAGGATTATCAATCTAACTTAAAAGAGTTCTTTGTGATTGATAGAAGGTGCAGAAAAATGAGAAAACGGTTTGATTTTTCTGCAACCTTACCATCAATCCCAAGATTTTATTCTAGGGAATTACTTCAGAATCTTGGACACGACACCAGCACCAACGGTACGACCGCCTTCACGGATAGCGAAGCGCATCCCTTGTTCAATGGCAATCGGGTTAATCAGTTCCACTGTCATTTTAATCCGGTCTCCGGGCATAACCATTTCAGCATCTTTACCTTCATCAGAGGTAAATGTTTTAATGGTTCCGGTAACATCCGTTGTCCGTACATAGAACTGGGGACGATAACCGGGGAAGAAAGGAGTTTTACGACCGCCTTCTTCTGCTTTTAAAACATAAACTTCTGCTTCAAACTGAGTATGAGGAGTAATGGAACCGGGTTTAGCAATCACCATGCCCCGTTCAATATCGGTTTTTTGGATACCCCGTAACAGAAGTCCGGCGTTGTCTCCAGCCATCCCTTCCTCAAGGCTTTTCTTAAACATTTCAATCCCGGTCACGATGGTAGCACGGGTGGGTTTAATTCCGACCAATTCAACGTTATCGCCCACTTTGACTTTACCCCGTTCAATCCGGCCCGTTGCCACTGTACCCCGTCCGGTAATGGAGAAGACATCTTCAACCGCCATCAGGAAGGGTTTATCCACATCCCGTTCAGGAGTGGGGATATAGGCATCGACTTCTTCCATGAGTTTGTAGATTTTATCCACCCAAGGATTATCCCCTTTCGCCGTTTTGGCATTAGCAACCATGGCATCTAAGGCTTCTTTCGCAGATCCAGACACAATGGGGATATCATCACCTGGGAAGTCGTAGGAGCTTAACAGTTCCCGCACTTCCAGTTCCACCAGTTCTAACAGTTCAGCATCATCCACCATGTCTTCCTTGTTCAGGAACACAACGATATTGGGAACCCCAACCTGTTTGGCTAACAGGATGTGTTCACGGGTTTGGGGCATAGGGCCATCAGCCGCAGACACCACTAAAATTGCACCGTCCATCTGGGCGGCACCGGTAATCATGTTTTTCACATAGTCGGCGTGACCCGGACAGTCCACGTGAGCATAGTGACGACCTGTGGTTTCATACTCCACGTGAGCCGTATTGATGGTAATCCCCCGTGCTTTCTCTTCGGGCGCAGCATCAATTTCATCGTATTTTTTAGCTTGGGCTTGACCCAGGGCTGCTAGAGTCATCGTAATTGCAGCCGTTAACGTAGTTTTACCGTGGTCAACGTGGCCGATGGTACCGATGTTAACGTGGGGTTTTGTCCGTTCAAATTTTGCGCGTGCCATTTTCAGTTACAAATTGAAAGTTTTCAAGAAAAATCATTGAGAGTCATAGGCTTGTTTGAGGGATCAGGTTTGAGGGGTTAACGGTTAACCGTTGATCCCCACCCAAAACCTGACCTGTCTAAAACAGCCACATTGAGTTCGGCAATTTACTTGCCTTTGCTCTTGGCAACAATGGTTTCAGCGACGTTCCGAGGAACTTCCTCATAGTGACTGAATTCCATTGTAAAAATGCCTCGACCTTGGGTTTTAGAACGAATATCCGTTGCATAACCAAACATCTCGGCTAAGGGAACCTTAGCGGTTACTTTGGCAATACCTTGCTCTGTTCCTTGACCCTCGATTTGGCCTCGGCGAGAGTTGAGGTCTCCAATCACGTTACCGATGAAGTCTTCGGGTACTTCAACCTCAACTTTCATCATTGGTTCTAATAGCACGGGTGATGCTTTACTCACCGCTTCTTTGAGTGCCATAGATCCAGCGATTTTGAAGGCCATTTCTGAGGAGTCTACATCGTGATAAGACCCATCCACCAAAGTCGCTTTCACATCAATGAGGGGATAACCTGCAACCACCCCACTTTCACAAGCTTCTTTGATTCCTTGTTCGGCTGGGTTGATGTACTCTTTGGGTACAGACCCCCCAACAATTTTGGAAACAAATTCAAATCCGCTACCCGGTTCACCCGGTTCAAGATCAATGACAACATGGCCGTATTGACCTTTACCCCCACTTTGACGGATGAACTTGCCTTCGGCTCGGTTAACGGGTTTGCGGATGGTTTCCCGATAAGCCACTTGAGGAGCGCCGACATTCGCCTCGACTTTGAACTCCCGCAGCATCCGGTCTACCAGAATTTCTAAATGCAGTTCACCCATCCCCGCAATTACCGTTTGATTCGTCTCAGGATCAACGGAGACACGGAAGGTTGGATCTTCCTCTGACAAGGATTGGAGAGCCTTGGAGAGTTTTTCCATATCCTGTTTTGTCTTGGGTTCCACTGCCACCGAGATCACGGGTTCGGGAATAAACAGTGACTCCAGAATAATCGGTTTAGCATCATCGCATAAAGTATCCCCAGTCAGGGTATCTTTTAATCCAAGTGCCGCGCCTAAGTCCCCGGCTCGCAGTTCGTCCACTTCAATCCGATCATCGGCTTTGAGAACAATTAAGCGAGAAATCCGTTCTTTCTTATTCTTTGTGGAGTTTAAGACATAGCTGCCTTTTTGCAGAATCCCAGAATAGACCCGAACAAAAGTCAAACGACCGTAGGGATCAGCCATAATCTTAAAGGCTAATGCCGATAAGGGGGCTTCATCATCCGCATAACGAACATCGACTTCACCATCGGGTAAGGTTCCCTGAATCGGAGGAATTTCTGTGGGTGCGGGAAGATAATCAACCACCGCATCTAACAGATTTTGCACTCCTTTATTTTTGAAGGCAGAACCACACAGCATCGGAACAATTGTCCCAGCAATGGTACCCCGGCGTAACTGAGTCCGAATTTCGTCGTTTGTCAGTTCTTCCCCTTCCAGGTACTTCTCCATCAGATGATCATCGGTTTCTGCAACGGATTCTACCAGTTTCACCCGGTATTCATCGACGATATCTTGAACGGATTCAGGAATCTCATCCGTGACTTGAACATCCGTTCCTTTATCGTTGGTGTAGAGATAAGCTTTCATCTCTACCAAGTCCACTAATCCTTGGAAGTTGTCTTCACTGCCGATGGGAATTTGGATGGGAACTGCATTCGCTCTTAAGCGATCACGGATTTGGCCATAAACTTTGAAGAAATTCGCCCCGGTGCGATCCATTTTGTTCACGAACACAATCCGAGGGACTTTATAGCGCTCGGCTTGTCTCCAAACGGTTTCGGATTGCGGTTGAACACCGCCAACGGAACAAAAGACGGCAATCACACCGTCTAACACCCGCATGGAACGTTCGACTTCAATGGTGAAGTCCACGTGACCGGGAGTGTCAATGATATTGATCTTATGATCTTTCCAACTGGTACTAATCGCGGCGGCCGTGATCGTAATTCCACGCTCCCGCTCTTGAGCCATCCAGTCGGTTACTGCGGTTCCTTCATGGACTTCACCCATTTTATGAACCACCCCAGAGTAGAATAAAATACGCTCTGTTGTGGTTGTTTTGCCCGCATCGATATGGGCTGCAATACCAATATTCCGTACTCTCTCAAGCGGGACGGTACGTGCCACAGCTACCTCCTTTTTAAACCTTTATTAAGATTTTATACGTTTACGGATATCACTGCTATCCCAATTTTTAGTACCGATAATGAGCAAAGGCTTTGTTAGCTTCTGCCATCCGGTGGGTTTCTTCCCGTTTGCGAACTGCACTTCCGGTTTCGTTGGCTGCATCCATCAGTTCATTGGCTAATCGCACGGCCATGGAACGTCCGGTTCTGGCTCTGGCATACTGAATTAACCAACGTAGGGCTAATGCGGTTCCGCGTTCAGAGCGAACTTCCATGGGAACTTGATAGGTTGCACCGCCAACTCGTCGTGCTTTCACTTCTACGAGGGGGGTAGCATTACGAACGGCTTTTTCAAAGACCTCTAAAGGTTCTGAACCCGTTCTTTCTTCAATTGTTTTAAGCGCCTGATAAATGATTCGGTAAGCAATGGATTTTTTTCCATGTTTCATGATGCGACGAACCATCATGCTCACTAAGCGACTGTTATAAACCGGATCAGGGGGAATTGGACGCTTTTGTACAACTCTGCGACGAGACATATTGTATCTTCCTCAACACAATAGATGATTTAAGTAAGATTTCAAGGGCGATTAGTACAAGTCACTGATGGGGTGCTGCTCAGTTGGGTTTAACAGCACCTTGCTTTTTTCAACTTGACCATGACTCAAAGCTCTTATTTGGGACGTTTAGCACCATACTTCGAGCGTCCCTGACGACGATCTTTGACTCCCGCCGTGTCTAATGTTCCCCGAATAATGTGATATCGAACTCCAGGCAAATCTTTCACCCGACCGCCTCGAATCATTACTACGGAGTGTTCTTGCAAGTTGTGACCAATACCCGGAATATATGCTGTCACTTCATAGCCAGAGGTTAGCCGCACCCTTGCCACCTTACGCAGCGCGGAATTAGGTTTTTTAGGGGTGGTTGTATAAACCCGTGTGCAGACTCCCCGCCGTTGAGGGCAACTCTTGAGGGCGGGCGATTTTGTTTTCTTCTGAGTCTGTTCCCGTGCAGAACGAATTAGTTGCTGGATAGTGGGCATGAGTTACGACATACTGAATTAATTCGGCAATTTGAAGTTTTGAGGTATCTCCACTGAAATATCCCTCCCCCATCAGGGGACGGGACTTTCTTTACAAAAGAAAAGTAGGGTCAGTTGTTGACACCCAAAAGATCATAATAACCTATCCAGTCACTTTTGGCAAACTGGATTTTATCTATAGGAGGGAACAGGGAACCGGGTACAGGGAACAGGGAACAGGGAACAGGGAATGGGGAATGGGGAATGGGGAATAGGGAATGGGGAATGGGGAATGGGGAATGGGGAAAATATTGACACTCTCACCGTCAATCGCAAAGCGATGTGACGGGAGATTCTTTGTTCAACGAATCGACTTGCCCGAAAAGGATTGCTCCCGTCAAGGTAGAGGTCAATTCTCCCAAAGCGTTAATCGGTTCTAAACCGAAAGTTC
>NZ_JBJUDF010000288.1:0-18280 GCF_046067725.1 Planktothrix sp. | reverse complement strand
AGTAGACCAAACCTGATGTTTTGATTAAAATTTGTAAAGCAGTTTGACGTCAAATTTATTGACATAACTATGAACTACGCCAGAACATCAAACAACTTCCCGATTAACGTTGATTTTCTCCCCCCTGACGTCATACCCTTTACTGGAAAAATCGGCATGACCTACGCCCCCGGAAAATCCCATCAAGGAATGCACGTGCTCTGGGATCGGAATTTATATCATGACCTAGACCGTCTGCGGTATTTCTATCACACCGATGTTTTGGTATCCCTCATTGAACCCCACGAATTTCATAAAGTCCAAATTCCCACCCTCTTTCCCGAAGCCGAAGCTAGAGGAATAGAAACCATTTGGTTCCCCATTCCTGACCTCAAAGTTCCCACCTCAATGCAAGGCGTCATTAACCTAGTCCCCCAAATTCTCAACCGAGCTAAAGCAGGTAAAACCGTTGTTGTTCACTGTATGGGGGGATTTGGACGCACCGGAACCATTGTATCTTGCTGTTTAGTGACGTTAGGTTATACTCCAGAAAATGCGATCGCCATTGTTCGTCATACCCGTGAATATTGCGTTGAAACCACCGAACAAGAAGAATATGTCAGCTTATTTGCCCAAGCGTGGAATCAGTTATCAGTAGAGACGTGCCATGGCGCGTCTGTACCAGTTATCAGTTATCAGTAAATAACTGAGATTTTAACAACGATGCTACGCGCTAATTCGTGGGCTTTTTGTAACCCTAAATTCACTCTCACTCTGCATCGACTTTTCCGCGCATCATTTTGAGGTGCGATCGCTTACTTTTACTCTCTAACCGTTTTGTTTGGGAACTGCGAGTAGGTTTACTGGGTTTGCGAGGTTTAGGAATTGCGATCGCACTTTTAATTAAGGTTTGAAGTCGTTGTAATGCTTCTTCTCGATTCTGTTCTTGAGTACGGTGTTCTTGAGCTTTAATCACGATCACGCCATCTTTAGTAATGCGTTGATCATTAATCTTTAATACTCGCTGTTTGTAATGTTCAGGTAATGAAGAAGCCATAATATTAAAGCGCAGATGAATAGCACTAGCAACTTTATTAACATTTTGTCCCCCCGCACCCTGAGAACGAACTGCACTCATTTCAATTTCATGCTCTGGGATGCTCACCGTCTTAGAAATTTCTAGCATCGTTTATTAATAATTTTAGAAGGAAATAATACCATTAGGTTTGAGGAGTTGATAGGGGCGATCGCATCTGGGATAAAATAACCTTCATAAGCCGGATCTTGCCCCTCATTTTTGTTAGGTCTATCTGTATAAACCCTATCGTAGGGGCGAGGTCTCCTCGCCCAAACACAATACCATTAAATCCTATACAGATAAATGAGATAACTCAGTAAGGGCGGGAAAACCCCGCCCCTACAAATTAAACAACATGGCTGAATTCTAAACGTTGTTCTTGAACTAAATCTCGATAAAGATGTTCTAATTGGGTAATATTTTGGCTAAGGGTATAACGTTCTAAAACCCGTTGACGGGCTTTTTGACCCACAATCGGAATCATTTCAGGATGATCTCGTAATAACGGTAATAGCGTTCGCAGTTGGGATGTTACCCCTTGAGTCTTCATAATAATTCCGGCGCCGGCTTCCATGACTTCCCCATCTGCACCCGCATCCGTCGCCACACAAGCCGTCCCACAGGACATCGCCTCTAATAACGAGATGGATAACCCTTCCACCATCGACGGTAACACAAACACATCCGCCCCCCGCAGAATTTCAATGCGTCGGTTTTCATCCCCGACGAACCCAAACCAGATAATGCCATCTTCTTGACCATAGGAGGCTTGTAGAGATGCTTCTAACGGCCCATCACCCACAATCACTAACACACAACCCGACCCCATTTCCGACTTTTTCCAAGCCTTCAGCAACGACTCAACGTTCTTTTCCGTCGCTAAACGACCTTGATAGACAAATACCCGGTCTGCACCTAATTCTTCCTTAAACCGGGATGGCCCTGGAGAATATTTTTCCACATCCACACCATTTGGAATCACCGCAACTCGGTGTTTCGCCACTCCCAAACGGTTGAGCATTTCCCGTTGCACTTGGGAAAACACAATCACACGGTCATAATTTGCCAAAAACGGCGCGTAGATTTGATAGGTTAAATGTTGGGTTCCTGATTTGAGATTGCGTAATTTATGGTCAAACGGAGTGTGAAACGTCGCCACCAAAGGGATATTCAGTTCTGCACAAATTTCAGGTAAAACGAAATCTAACGGCGAAAGGGTCAAAGACGCATGAACCAGATCCGGTTTTAACCGTTGTAGGGACTCCGTAAGGACTTTACTCGAAGTCAGAGTGGGAATGGTATAAACCTGGGACTTATACAGACAAGGTAAAGACACCTCCTGAGTCATGGGGAAGGTCGTGACCTTGTTATTTTTGTCCCTTGTAGAAATTTTCCAGGTTCCATTTTCCAGTTGCCATTCTGGGGTGCGGTCATTCGTTCCTTCCTGAGCAAAGTGCAGAAAGCTGACGCGATGACCTCGGTCTAACAGGGCGTTCGTGATTTCCCTAGAGTAAGTAACGTTACCACAAAAGGGTGATTTTTTTCCAAGCCAAGCAATGTGCATTCAAGTGATTTGGAATTTCTTAAAATTTGTTTGTTGAGCATGACTTTACCACGATTATTGCCTTCTGTCCGAAAAAAGCCTGGGACTAATGGGATGACATCGAGTTTAGGGTTTAGATCGGCTCGGTTGCAGGTGCGAGAAAATAGTATCGTGAGTTTGAATCATTGATACAAATTACCGTGAACTGTAGGGGCGAGATGTTCTCGCCCTTACACAAAGATGGGTTTTGCTGCTTGGAATTAGGAGTGAGTTACTGCATATTCACTCACAGAATTAAGGGTTTTTTCCTTGGGTAAAATTGTAACCTTCCCATCATTATCTAAGTCAACCCAAGCACTATCGCCATCTTTAATTGTTCCGAGTAATAAAGCTTCTGCCAGAACATCTTCTAACAGATTCATAATGGCTCGACGTAAAGGTCTAGCTCCATAACTCGGATCAAAACCCACATCAACTAAATGTTCTTTGAACCGTTCACTGACTGTTAAAGTAATGTCCCGTTCTGTTAACCGACCTAACAGATCTCGCAGTAAAATTTCTGCAATTTCTTTAACTTCGGATTTTTGCAATTGACGGAAGACAATAATTTCATCCAAACGATTGAGAAATTCAGGACGGAAATATTGTTTTAGTTCCTCATTGACTAAATTGCGAATGCGGTTATATTGTTGATCTTCTTCCGAAGTTGACCACTCAAACCCTAAACCGCCACCGCCTTTTTCAATCACCTTAGACCCAACATTGGAGGTCATGATAATTAAGGTGTTTTTGAAACTCACAACCCGACCTTTAGAATCAGTTAACCGTCCATCTTCTAAAATTTGTAATAACAAATTAAAGACATCCGGGTGAGCTTTTTCAATTTCATCAAATAACACCACCGTATAAGGACGACGGCGCACCGCTTCCGTTAATTGTCCGCCTTCATCATAGCCCACAAACCCTGGGGGAGAACCGATTAATTTAGACACCGTATGTCGTTCCATATATTCCGACATATCTAAACGAATCATCGCTTCTTCTGAGCCAAAGAAATAGGCGGCTAAAGCTTTCGTTAATTCGGTTTTACCGACTCCCGTAGGGCCAGAGAAAATGAAACTGGCAATGGGTCGATTCGGATTTTTTAACCCAACACGGGCACGACGAATGGCACGAGAAACGGCATTAACCGCTTCATTTTGACCAATTAATCGTTGATGTAAGATTTCCTCTAAATTTAATAATTTAACGGATTCAGATTCGGTTAATTTATTGACGGGAATTCCTGACCAAGCGGATAAGACATCGGCGATATCTTCTTCAGTCACGACTAAAGAATTGGTAACAGAATCTGATTTTTTAACGGGAATTTCCAATTGATCTTTAATTTGTAATTCTTCTTCCCGTAATTCACTAGCTTTATCAAAATCTTGCCGTTTAACTGCTTCTTCTTTTTCGGTAATGACTCTCGTTAAGTCCCGTTTTAATTGACGTAATTCGGGGGGAACTTTGGAGTTCATCACCCGTACCCGTGAACCTGCTTCATCAATTAAATCAATGGCTTTATCCGGTAAAAAGCGATCGCTAATATAACGGTCGGATAAAGTTGCCGCCGCATATAACGCTTGATCTGAAATGGTTAATTGATGATGTTGTTCATAGGCGCGTCGCAACCCAAACAGAATTTCAACGGTTTCTTCAACCGAGGGTTCACCCACCATCACGGGTTGAAACCGACGTTCTAAAGCCGCATCTCGTTCAATATATTTGCGATACTCATCGAGGGTTGTTGCTCCCAAACATTGCAACTCACCCCGCGCTAAGGCTGGTTTGAGCATATTAGACGCATCCATTGTGCCTTCAATGGCGCCGGCACCCACTAAGGTATGAATTTCATCAATAACTAAAATGATATTTCCGGCGGTGCGAATTTCCTCAACAATAGCTTTGAGGCGTTCTTCAAATTCTCCTCGAAACCGAGTTCCCGCCACTAAGGTTCCCATGCTCAAGCTGATCACTTGTTTATTTTCCAGCATATCGGGAACGTCGTTATTGACAATGCGTTGAGCTAACCCTTCTGCAATGGCGGTTTTCCCAACACCGGGTTCTCCCACCAAGACGGGGTTATTTTTCGTGCGTCGTCCCAAAATTTGGATCACACGCTCAATTTCTCGCTCTCGACCCACCATTGGATCTAGTTTGCCTTGGGCGGCGAGTTGGGTTAAGTTAGTGCCAAATTCATCTAAAGTGGCGGTTTTTGCAGAACTCCCACGGTTGCTTCCACCAGAGGTTACGGTTTCATCGCCTAACGATTTGATGACCTCGGTACGAAGTTGAGAACGGTCAACTCCCAGATTTTCAAGGACTTTGGCGGCAACTCCTTCGTTATCTTGTAATAATCCTAATAACAGATGTTCTGGGCCAATATAGTTATTCCCCATCTGACGCGCTTCTTTCATAGCCGCTTCAAAGATGCGTTTGGCCCTAGGAGTAAAGGGAATTTCAACTGGAACAAAACCTGAACCTCGGCCAATAATGGCTTCAACTTCTTTCTGGACGTCGCGCAGGGCTAACCCTTGTTTAGCTAGAATTTTAGCCGCGATGTTGCTGCCTTCGCTAATTAAACCGACTAACAGTTGTTCAGTTCCTACAAAGTTATGTCCCAGGCGTCGCGCTTCTTCCTGAGATAACATCACCGCCTTAATTGCTTTATCGGAAAAATATTCAAACATTCTCTAAGTTCACTCCTGTATAACGTTTGCTTTTTATAGACTTGTCATCCCTCTTGGGAGAGTGATGATGGCTTTTAATCTCCAGATGTAAACTTTTGTTTAGATACTATACCTAATTTATCGTTATTGGATTAAAAGTGCAGTGAGGACACCCGTAATTTTCAGAGGCGGTTCTGGGGGAGAAGGGGAGCAGGGGGAGAAGAGGAGCAGGGGAGGCAGGGGGAGAAGAGGAGCAGGGAAGAAATAATTTTTTCCCTATTGCCTATTGCCTATTTCCCATTGCCTATTCCCCATTCGTAATTCGTAATTCCCTTCTATACATTTTGTCATGCAGAATCAGAAAATAAAAACCCCGATCTTTGAACAATTTAGTGTGTCAAAAATCGGGTTGAATTAATTGTTTTGTCTATTATTCTTTTCGAGAAAAAGTTTCCGTTGCAAAACTTAAACCGGAAGCAAAGTCTTCACCATACCCTTCTTCACCGTGTTGATCAACATCTAAACCTTGTTCTTCAACCGTTGATTTAACTCGTAAATCCATTAAAGAACCCATGATTTTAATGATAACAAAGGTTCCAGCCGCAGCAAAAATATAAGTTGCAATCACCCCAACAATTTGAGGAATTAATTACCCTGGATTTCCATACACAAGTAACCCAGGAGGAGCAGGAAAGAGAAAAGGCTTAGGAGTTGATGATTTCTAATTGTTGTAATTTGCTGCTGTTCTTTTCCTGCATCCTACACCTGATTTACTCCTCATATTCAGGCATTTTCTTTTTCTCTGGAATGTTAATGCGGGGAGGCTGATAGGGTTTAGGAGTTTCGTCATCATCCCAAGCATCGGAATCTACATCACTTTCGTATTCATAGTTTAATTCTCTGGCGTAGAGTTTTTGGTCTTGACGAGGAGGTTCAATGGGAACTAATTCTCGTTCTCGATAACGATCATCCTCATCTCGTTCGACGTCGCCCCAGTTATCTTCTTCATACTCATCGTAAATGGGTTGAGGTTGGCGCAAGGGTTGAACCGGGGCGGGTTGTTCTTCCCAAGCATCGTTTTCATCCCACGCTTCTTCAGTAGCGGTTGCTGGGGCGCGATATTCCCGTTGAGGAGGCGTTTGAGGAAGTCCGGTTCCTAACTGGTTGGCTGGTTTAACCGTTGGGGGATAATACATTCCCTCTTCTTCTTTTTCCCAAGGAGCTTCACCTAAGCCTAATCGTTCTAATAAACCGACAGACAACTGTTGTAAGCGATCTTCTGATCCTTCAAACACAATTAATCGATTCGGGCCACTACTGACAATTTCCTCAATGGATAATTCGTAGGTACTAATGACTTGTTCTGGAATTTGAGGTAAACCAATAGAGGCGATGATTAAGGATTCTAATTTGCCATCACGGGTATCAAATTTGAATCCTCGCACTCGTCCTAACGGTTCTCCGGTTTCGGTGATCACTTCACTATTAATCAGGGTACTGTAGCCTTCTACATCCACGTCTTCTTCGAGGACGCTATCATCATCCACCAAAATTACGTCACCGATTTCGCGGACACTACTCAGGTACATAAATTTTGGCATTCCAGCGATCGCTAGAATATTATCACGGAGTCCGATCGCTACAATTTCACGCTGATCGACGTCTACCCATAATTGGCTCACGATCCCAAGTCGTTTACCTCTGTCACGGGTGATAACTTGAGTGCCGAGAATTTCGGAGCGTTGGCGGATATGTTCAGATGTCATGCTAGGCAGAATTTCAGTTCTAACTGTTAAATATACAGATTACTCTACAAATGCTAATGGTATAGATGCGTATCCATGCCATTAGTTTTTCGGGTTTCCTCTACTCGGTGGAACCCAGCGATAATCCATTAGCTCTGATGCTATCAGAATATTTTGTTTTTGGTTCCTATCAGGGGGTAGATCCGGTTAACACCCCCCGACCTCAAGGGAAGAGGATTCTGGGTTCAAGGCATCCACTCAACACACACAGGTTGCCCTGTTTATATCAGAGATGGTTTTCTCCCCATCGGTTTTTAACAAGGTTAATTATCCTTGCCATATCTTAATCTTAGCAAAAAGAAGGGTCAAGAGGCATGAAGCGTCAAGCATCTAAGAATGCTCAACCACTCCAAGAAACCGCACAAGATGCTGGACGCGCGCTCGAACGTTCCGTATCAATTCGCTCCAAAGAAGTTGGCATATCTATCTAAAGGTAGATGTGTCAACTAATCTTGTCGGTCTATATTAAAAACACTATCGCACGTTCTCAATTCGCGCTTTCCCCAGTCAACCAAAAGCTGGGGATTTTTCATCACCTATCTCTTGTGCTTTGTAACCTTGAGGCGGTTAAAACATTTCATCACTTTTTCCCTGATTTTCGTCATTAAATAATGGCAACCCGGTTACAAAGCGAAAGCGTTCAGTTCCCAAAATTTTAATGAATGGGGATTAGGATAGTAAATTCTGTTCCTTCCCCGATAGTAGAAGTACAAATCATCTCCCCTTGATGCCGATCTACAATAATTGAGTAACTAATCGATAGCCCCAAGCCCGTTCCACTACCGACGGGCTTTGTGGTAAAAAAGGGATCAAAAATTCGTTGAAGAATATCGGGTGTCATCCCCGAACCATTATCAACAATACAAATTTTAACTTGATGATTGTCAATTAATGCGGTATCAATTGTAATTTTTGGGGGGTTTTCTTCCTGATGAATCAAACGGCGACGCTGTTCTAAAGCATCAATTCCATTACTAATAATATTCATAAAAACTTGATTCAGTTGAGAAACATAACAGTTAACTTTAGGGAGTTGACCATAATGTTTAATGATTTCAATTTCTCTTTCATGAAGAGAAGCCCGAAGTCGAGGTTGTAAAATCATTAAGGTACTATCAATGCCTTCATGAATATCGACAGGTTTCATTTCGGCTTCATCCAAACGAGAGAAGTTTCGTAAACTTAAAACAATATTGCGAATTCGTTCGGCTCCGACTTTCATCGACACTAAGAGTTTTTGTAAATCTTCGACTAAAAAGTCTAAATCAATTTCTAAAATCGTTTCTTCAACTACAGGTTTGGGTTGAGAATATGCTTGTTGATAAACTTTAATTAATCGTAGTAAATCTTGAACATATTCACTGGCTGGAGTCAAGTTTCCATAAATAAAACTTACGGGGTTATTAATTTCATGGGCAACTCCCGCCACCATTTGTCCTAAAGAGGACATTTTTTCACTTTGAATTAACTGGGCTTGGGTGCGTTGCAATTCAGTTAACGCTTGTTCTAAACGCAGGTTTTTCTCATTCAGTTCTTGGGTTCGTTCTTGAACTTTATTTTCAACGGAGGTATATAACAAAGCATTTTCTAAGGAAACGGCAGCTTGAGCAGACAGTAAATTTAATACTTCAATTCGTTCTGAGGTAAAGGCTCCGGCTGTTAGGTTATTTTCTAAATATAAAATCCCTAAAAGTTTACCTTGGCTAATAATCGGAGTACATAAAATTGATTTAATTTGATGAGTATTAATATAGAGATCATGGGTAAATTGTCCTTCTAAAGTGGCGTTCATTAACACGACATCTTGACCTGTACGTTCTACATAATAGATGACGGTTAAGGGTAAATAATGACAGGTCTCAACTGGAATTTTAGGATGAACAATCACGTTTTCTCGATTTGTTGAAGCTTCGGCTTCAATCACTAATTTTTCTCCATTATATAAAATCAAAAATCCTTTTTGAGCTCCCGCGTTTTCAATCACAATCTTCATTAAATTGCCTAACAATCGTTCTAAAACAATTTCACGAGAGATCGCTTGGGAAGCTTTAATGACGGTACTTAAATCTAACAATGCTAAACGACTACCATGAGATGTATTCAGAATAATAGATTGTGTATCAAATAAAGATGGTTTGAGAGAGCTTAATTGTTTGAGTTGAGAATATTGGGTTTCTAACTGTTCAATTTTACGAATTGCCCCCCAACGTTGATAACTATAATAAGC
This sequence comes from Planktothrix sp., assembly GCF_046067725.1. Lineage (NCBI taxonomy): Bacteria > Bacillati > Cyanobacteriota > Cyanophyceae > Oscillatoriales > Microcoleaceae > Planktothrix > Planktothrix sp. Next base: position 8,937 of record NZ_JBJUDF010000288.1, on the reverse strand, counting down.
TTCTCGGAGGTGAATATTCGCATATTTAGGTTTACCATGAGTCAGCCAAAATTTAGCGGTGAGTTCATGACTTAAAGCAACATTTTGAATCAATCCCGCTTCTTGGGCACTAGAAATGGCTTGTTCATATAAATCAACGGCTTCAAAGAAACGTTGGGAAAATCGAGCTAGTTCTGCTTCCACTAACAGATATTTTGTTAAGAAATTAGCCGGACAATTTTCTGACCATTGTTTAAACTTCTGTTGATTAGCCTGAATTTTTTCTAACGCTTCTTGCTGTTGCGATGGCGAAAGCTGTTCTAAATTAGCAATTAAGGTTAAAGAATGATAAAAATAATATTCTGTGACTGGAATTAAACCAATAATAAATTGCAGTAAAGGTTCCGTTTCCTGAGCTAATTTTAACGCTGGTTCGACCGCTCCATATAAATACAGCACTTGCAATTTAAAAATTTTGTAAAGAACTAGAGAATAGAATTTTTGATGTTCTTGGCTGGTTTTAATATAATGGGCTTCCGTCAGGTCAGAACTATCAAAGGATAATAAATCAGAAGTTTCACCGATTAAATTGAGAAGAATGAATTGTAGTCCCGTTAAACTATCAATCACTAACTGATTTTCGGCTTTCTTACTAAATTTTAAATAATTTTTAACTTCAACTAAAAATTTAGGTAAATTTACTGCTTGTGCCATTAAATTTAGGGATTGATTATTTAATAAATAACTCGCATATTGTAAATCCCCAGACTCTAATGCTGATTGATAACCGTCATGGCCTAAAGCATTTGAATTTTTAATCGGTTCTAACCAATAGTTCAGACAACTAATTAAAGAGGCACAAACTTTATAAATCGGATAATTCCATTTTTTATTCAGTTTTAATCCCAGTTGACCTAACTGATAGGCTGTGTGATATTGATTAAATAGTGTCGCGAGTAAAACACCATAGGTGGCGTAGAAAAATCCGGCTTCTGGACTATAACCTGATTCTAAAGCAACTTTTACTCCTTTAAGAATCACAACTGTCCATAAACTAGGATTGCTAACATAGGCAGAGGGAGCTAAATTATTGAGTAATTTTAAAATAATTTTGGGTTCGGGTTCTACAATAGGACGTTGCTCAAGTAAAGTGGATAAGTTATTAAGATTAAGGGCATTTTGTAGAAATTCTAATTCATGGGGGATAAGGGTTTGTAGGTTTTCTGTCGGTAAATCTAACCCGAATAAAGTTAAGGCTTGTCTCCCAGTATTGATGGCGGATTCATATTTTAACTGTAAGGTATATTGAATTAAAAGTAAATTATAAACATCGGCTTTTTCTAAAGTCGATTGAGATTTTTCTAAAAGTAGTTTAATTAAGGTTTCACTTTCAATTAAATTTCCATTTAAGGATTCAACTTCGGCTTTTTCTCGATAAATGGCAAAGGCTAAAGGATAATTTTTGACCCAAATTTCACCGGGCAAAATTTCGATTCCTGCGATTAAATATTCTCGTGCTGCGCTATAAGCGGTGGCATCTTTGGCTTTTTTTCCTGCTTCTAAATTTAAACTTGCCAGTTGCAGTTTCTCTTGTTCATCGGTGATTAAAGATCGACCGACATTTAAGTGATCGACTAAATCAAATACTCGTTCTAACCAATATTGAGGCGGTGTATTGGTGAGTAATAATCGACCAATGGTGAGATGAACGGATTGTTTTTGAGAATCGGCAATTAAGGAATAGGCAGCTTGTTGAACTCGATCATGGAGAAATTTATAATTTAAGACTAAATAGGGATTAATTTGTTCAGGCTCTAAATGATCAATATCGGATATCGGCTTAATTAATCCTTCTTTTAAAGCGGGTAATAAATCTTGAAAGGTTTCTAATGATTCTTTTCCATAAATTAATGATAAGGTATTGAGATCAAATTGATTCCCGACACAGGCTACTAATTGCAGCACTTGTTGACTTTGTTGAGGAAGTTTCTGGAGTTTACTGATCATGAGTTCAACCACATTATCAGTAATATTAATAGCTTTGATATCTTTTATATTCCACTGCCAAGCAATTCTTTCTGAGTTAAATGTTAAGAGTTTTTCTTGATAGAGAGTTTTGAGAAATTCATTCACAAAAAAAGGATTTCCTTCTGTCTTTCCAATAACTAATTCTGCTAAAGGTTGAACAGTGGTGCGATCGCTATGTAGGGTATCAGCAACCAATTCCGTCACTTGTTCTAAATTTAAAGCGGTTAAATTGATTTCATGAATAAATTGATGGTAAAGTTGTTGAGCTTCCGAGGTAAACAATTCAGATTTTAAGGTTTCTAACATCATCATTAAAGGATGGGTGGCACTGACTTCATTGTCTCGATAGGCTCCAATTAAAAACAAATAGAAGGTAGAATCATCCGTTAGCATTAATTTAATTAATTTCAAAGTGGCAGAGTCAGCCCACTGTAAATCATCTAAGAAAATCACTAAGGGATGTTCAGGTTGGCAAAACAGACGGATAAAGTTTTGAAAGACGAGATTAAAGCGATTTTGAGATTCGGCAGGGCCTAATTCTAAAACGGGCGGTTGGGGGCCAATAATCAGTTCAATTTCAGGAATTACATCAATAATAATTTGTCCATTCGGCCCCAATACCCCTAACAGTTTTTCCCGCCATTGATCTAACCGTTGTTGCGTTTCACTTAAGATCAATCTGGCTAATTCAGAAAAGGCACTCACCAAAGCTGAGTAAGGAATACTGCGTTGAAATTGGTCGAATTTTCCACTAATAAAATAGCCATTTTTTTCAATAATCGTTTTAGAAATTTCTTGAACTAATACGGATTTTCCAATCCCTGAATATCCGTTAATTAACATCATTTCGGTTTTTCCTTGACTGACTCGATCAAAGGCTTGAATTAAGGTGTCAATTTCCGTTTCTCGACCATAGAGTTTTTTAGGAATTTTAAACTGATTGGAAATATCTTGTATTCCCAAGGGGAATTCCTGAATGGTTCCTATGGTTTGAAGTTGTTTTAAACAATCTTCTAAATCAGCAATTAAACCCCAAGCACTTTGATATCGATCTTCTGGGGATTTTGATAATAATTTTAGGACAATTTGAGAAATAATCGGGGGAATTTCTGGGTTAATTTCATGGGGGGAAATCGGTTGTTTAGCCAGGTGAGCATGAACCGCTTCCATTGGGTCGGTTGTGGGAAAGGGAACCTGTTGGATTAACAGTTCATAGAAGGTGGCTCCCAAGGAATAAAAATCTGTGCGATAATCTACAGAACGGTTTGTTCTTCCCGTTTGTTCTGGAGAAATATAAGCAAGGGTTCCTTCTAAATTCTGAGGAGAATTAAGGCGGAGAGGTTCCTGAGTTAATCCACTAGAAATGCTAAAATCGATTAATTTGACTTGTCCGGTGGCGGGATTAAATACAATATTAGAGGGATTAATATCTTTATGGATTAAGTTTGCGCCATGAATTTCTCGCAATCCTTGAGCAATTTTAATGGCGATGGTTAGAAATCCTAAAAAGGTAAATTTTTGATTAGTTAATAAGATTTTTAACGATTCTCCGCCAAAATCTTCTAAGGTCATAACTAACGTATTTTGATAGGTTTGAAGTTCATAAACTTTAATCACACTGTCTAAATTCAACTGACGCAGAATTTTATATTCTCGCTCATATTTTTGAAAATCAGATTGCGATGGAAATTCTTCTTGTAGGACTTTTAAAATTACAGGTAAATTATCTTTTTCTCGAATCGCTCGATAGACAACGGAGTTAACACTTTCATAGATTTGTGCTAAGATGTGATATCCGGGCAATGCCATCATAAAAGTTTCCTTATGCACTGATTTAAGGTGAGTTTGTTAAGTTTTAGTAATAAATAAGACGATCAATATAATGACGAGAGTAAAGGTTACAGATCTTCAAGTATAGATTCTGAGAGCAATTTGGCGGAATAAAATTGATATCAATCTAATAAGTTAACAGATGATTTCAGGGAAAACCTCAATTCTAAGTGATTGATTCTATTTTAGCGTGCTTTGCTGGGAGGAAGAAATGAAACTTGTGGCGATTTCAGCTAGGCTCCAGGGGTTAAATTATTAACAGTAATAGTAACTGAAAAAGCACCTGGGAGTCTGGCCGAGTTTCGACCCCAAGTGCTTTTTCTTTATAGACCTCACTCCTCACACTACTCAAATATACACGATAATTTTGGGATGTCAAGAAAAAAGTGAGGAATCTGTATCTTAAGAAATTATAAACAAGCTTCAAACCGCTAAACCGTCATCGGTTGAGGCTGGAATTGGAACATAGAATAGATGACATTTCGGCGAATATCGGTCATCATATCCAAGAACAATTCATAGCCCTCGCTCTTGTATTCGATTAAGGGGTCTTTTTGTCCATAACTCCGCAATCCTACGGATTCTCGTAACGCATCCATTTGTTGTAAATGTTCCCGCCACAACGTATCAATTTGTTGCAGAATAAAAAAGCGTTCTGCTTCCCGCATTAAACCCGGGCGAATTTGATTGACTTGTGCTTCCTTAATATCATAAGCATTGCGTAATTGTTCATGGAGGAAACTTTTAATTTCATCCACCGATAAATCCACTAATTGATCTGCGGTTAAATCTGCCAACAAATAGACGAATTCCTTCGCTTTACTAACGAGATTTTCTAAATCCCATTCTTCCGACGGTAAATCAGGATTAATATAAGCTTCTACGATGTCATCCATCGTTTGTTCGCCATATTTAATCACTTGTTCTTTCAAATCTTGTCCTTCTAAAACCCGCCGCCGTTCGGCATAAATTGCCCGCCGTTGGTTGTTCATCACCTCGTCATATTCAAAGACTTGTTTCCGAATATCGTAATAGTAAGTTTCAACTTTTCGTTGGGCATTTTCTAGCGATCGCGTTAATAATCGAGACTCAATGGGCATATCTTCATCCACATGAAACGCATCCATTAATCCCGCCACTCGGTCGCCACCAAAGATTCGTAATAAATTATCCTGTAAACTTAGGAAAAATCGAGTTGAACCGGGGTCGCCTTGACGTCCAGCCCGTCCCCGCAATTGGTTGTCAATGCGTCGAGACTCATGGCGTTCTGTTCCAATTACATGAAGTCCACCCAATTCTACCACTTCGTTATGTTCCCGTTTGGTGAAGTTTTCGTACTCTTTAACAATCAGGTTATACACCTCGCGGAGTTTTTGAATCACCGGATCAGAAGTCGGTGCTTTTTCCGATGCCACCGCTAATAAATCCTCTGCTTGTAACTCTGGTAAACTGCGTTCTCCATGAACAGAGACGGCAAAATCAACGGCTTCTTTGAGTTTTTGTTCAGTAGATTTTGATAATTCGGTGGGGAATAATTGGGTGGCAACTTTCCAAGTTTTAGTTTTTTTACTCAGATCAAATCCTTGGGCTGCGGGACGACGACCACCGGGTACACCGACGACGGCTAATTCTCGTTCATCATCGGGTTTAACAATTTTTGGCATTAAATACTCGCGCATTTTTAGCCGTCCCATAAATTCTGCATTTCCCCCTAAAATAATATCCGTTCCTCGTCCGGCCATGTTGGTTGAAATGGTCACGGCACCTTTGCGTCCCGCTTGGGCAATAATTTCTGATTCCCGTTCGACGTTTTCCGGTTTTGCGTTTAATAAATTGTGGGGAATTTTGCGTTGTTGTAATAAATTAGACAGAATTTCTGACTTTTCAACGCTAGTGGTTCCGACTAAAACTGGACGACCTTCTTGATGTAAATCGGCGCATTCTTCCGCAATAGAAGCCCATTTTCCTTCTTCAGTTTTATACACCACATCGGGTAAATCTTGCCGTCCTGTAACTCGGTTAGTCGGAATAATCGTGACTTGTAAATTATAGATGCGTTCAAATTCCGCTTCTTCGGTTTTGGCTGTTCCCGTCATCCCTGATAATTTGGGATATAATAGGAAGAAATTCTGATAGGTAATGGTGGCTAAAGTTTGGGTTTCCGGTTGAATATCCACCCGTTCTTTTGCTTCAATCGCTTGGTGTAAGCCATCACTCCAACGACGACCGGGCATCACCCGCCCCGTAAATTCATCAACAATAATAACTTCCCCATTCCCGACAATATAGTTAACGTCTTTAATAAATAATTCTTTGGCTTTTAAGGCATTAAAAACAAAGTGGGCCCAAGGATCATTCGGATCATATAAATCTTGAACACCAAATAATTCTTCTGCTTTGGCAAATCCTTCATCGGTCATCAGAACATTACGGCCTTTTTCATCCACTTCATAATGTTCTTCTTTTTGCAACATTTGGGCAACTTCCGCCGCCCGGATATATTTTTGACTCGGACGTTCGACTTGACCAGAAATAATCAACGGTGTCCGAGCTTCATCCACTAAAACCGAGTCTACTTCGTCAATAATGCAATAGTTAAAGGGGCGCTGCACGACTTCATCCATTGAAGTTGCCATGTTGTCGCGCAGGTAGTCAAACCCCATTTCACTGTTTGTCCCGTAGGTAATATCACAGTTGTAATTTTTCTTCCGGGCTTCAGGACTCATATCTTGCTGGATGAGTCCCACACTCAACCCTAAAAAGCGATGAACTTGTCCCATCCATTCTGCATCCCGACGGGCGAGATAATCGTTAACGGTAATCACGTGAACACCTCTTCCCGCTAAGGCGTTGAGATAGGCGGGAAGGGTCGCTACTAAGGTTTTTCCTTCCCCGGTTTTCATCTCAGCAATTTGACCGGTATGCAGGATAATGCCGCCCAACAGTTGGACGTCAAAGTGTCGCATTCCTAAAACCCGCTTTCCGGCTTCTCGAACCACTGCAAAGGCTTCGGGGAGAAGTTCATCGAGGATTTGATTTTCGTCGTCTCGGTTTCGAGCTTTGGCTAATTTTTCCTTAAATTCTCCTGTCTTCGCCCGAAGCTGATCATCCGAGAGGCTTTGAATCTCTTCCTCTAAAATGTTGATATCTGTGACAAGAGGCTGATATTTTTTGAGTTTACGCGCATTCGGATCACCCAACAGAGCTTTTAACATGGCAAGAACAGGATAGAGTTACAAAAATTTATAGGGTTTGTATAAATCATTGATTATTCTAGCATTTCCTGGTTGCTTGTTGTTAAGTTGACAGGCAAGATGCCTGTTCCACAGTTTAATTTAAACCGGACTGTACCCGCCATAACCCCGCATAAATACCAGGTGCTTCTAAAAGGTTTTCATGGGTTCCTGATTCGACTAATTTACCTTGTTCCATCACATAAATACAATCGGCATTTCTAACCGTTGAAAGGCGATGGGCAATGGCAATTGTGGTGCGATTTTTGGTGATTTTTTCTAAGGAACGCTGAATGGCGGCTTCGGTTTCATTATCGACGGCGGATGTGGCTTCATCTAAGATTAAAATCGGGGGATTTTTTAAGACGGCTCTGGCGATCGCAATTCGTTGTCGTTGTCCGCCGGATAATTTCTGACCTCGTTCTCCTACTATTGTATCATATCCTAACGGTAAATCGTTAATAAATTCATCGGCTTCTGCCACTTTTGCAGCCGCAATAATATCAGTTAAAGACGCATCAAAGGTTCCATAGGCAATATTTTCGGCTACGGTTCCATGAAATAAGAAAACATCCTGACTGACTAACCCGATGGCTTGCCGTAAATCGCCTAATCTTAACCGATCTAATTCGATTCCATCTAAAGTAATTACACCGGCATTAACTTCATACAATCGTAATAATAATTTAACTAAGGTACTTTTCCCCGATCCTGTAGAACCGACAATAGCAATGGTTTTGCCCGCCGGAATTTTGAGGGATAAATCTTGAATCACGGGGTAACGATTTTGATAGGAAAAATAGATATTTTGAAATTCTATTTCTCCCTGAACCGCAGAAAGAGGTAGGGGAATATCCCCAGGATGAATTTCAATCGGTGTATCTAATAAATTCATCACCCGGTTAACAGAAGCCATCGCCCGTTGATATTGATCAAAGGTATCTCCTAGTCGGGTTAACGGCCATAATAACCGTTGGGTAATGAACACTAAAACGCTATAGGTTCCGACGGCTAATTGTCCTGAAGTGACTTGTAATCCTCCTAAGAGTAAAGTAGCAATAAACCCAAATAAAATTAAACTTCTAATCACGGGAACATAAGCGGAAGATAAGGTAATTGCCCGTTTATTACTTTGGCGATAAGCTTCACTATGATCGGTAATGCGTTGAATTTCATATTGTTCTGCGGTAAAGCTTTTAATGGTTGTAATTCCGCCTAAATTATTGGCTAATTGTCCATTCAGTAAGCTGACTTTTTCTCGAACATCGGCATAACGAGGGGCGAGTAATTTTTGGAACCAAACCGAACCCCAAACAATAAACGGCATCGGTAACATAGCCCACCAAGCAACCGTCGGTGCTAAAATAAAAAAGGCTGCCCCAATTACAATAACGGTTGTAATCACTTGGATAATTTCATTCGCACCGATATCTAAAAATCGTTCTAGCTGATTAATATCATCATTTAAAATAGACATTAAACTGCCACTACTGCGTTCTTCAAAATAGGCTAGTTCTAATTCTTGTAAATGTCCGTAGGCTTCTAATCTTAAATCATGTTGTAAGGTTTGGGCTAAATTGCGCCAGAGGATTTTATACGCATATTCAAAAAGTGATTCTAAACTCCAGATGATTAAACTTAATATTGATAAAACTAACAGTTGATTAAATGCTCCTTGAATTCCCCAGTTGACCAAAAAAGAAGTTTTAGGGTTAATCACCACATCAACGGCCCATCCAATTAACACCGGAGGAGCTAAATCAAACACTTTATTTAAAATAGAATAGAGGGTTGCTAACCCAATGGTTTTTTGATAGGGTCGAGCATACCGAAGAAGACGCTGTAACGGATGAGTTGTTTTAGACAT
>NZ_JBJUDF010000287.1:0-6227 GCF_046067725.1 Planktothrix sp. | reverse complement strand
TGTTAAACGGAATTCGGGTTCTGGCGGACTTAATGTTTTTCTCTGTCAAAATCTTGAAGAAATTAAAACAGCATTAACAACAATTTTTAATATTTATGATAAACATTATGATTATGTCGCAGTTGCTCAAGAATATATTGTTATTAAACAGGAATATCGAGCCGTCTTTTTAGATAAAAAATTAATCTTACTGTATGAAAAAGATATTAGTCAAGCTACTTTTACCGGAAATTTAAGTCCGTTACACTGGGAAGGGGGACAAGCAAAATATGTTACTGACCCCCATATAATAGCAGAAATTGAAAGCTTTTGTCAACCGATTTTCCAAGAAATTAATTTAGAATATACTGGGTTAGATATTGTTGTAGATGAGCAGGGTCAATATTGGTTTATTGAAGCAAATTCCCATCCGAATTATGATATTTTTACTAGAGATAATGACCCAGAACTAGCTGTGAACGTTTTTGAAAAAATGTTAATGTTTTTGAGTTCTAAATGAGGCGATCAGTCAGATAAAATAGGGATTAATGATCTTTTTTTCCAAATGACTTAATCCTGTGCTAGTTAGGAATCTGTCACAAACCTGACGAATTAACCTGAATTGTTAATTAAAACAGAATTGTACTTTCAGGAAGATTTAGGTTAAAACTAAAATACAATTCTATGCCTGGGGTAAATCAACCTTAGATTCGGTTAACATTGTTTTAATTAACTGCAAATGATCAACGAAAAATTCCGACGTCAACTTCGTCAAGAAGCCCAACTATGGCAGGAAGAACAACTCATTGATGATTCTTTATATCAACAGTTAGCAAAACGCTATCAATTTAATCATCTTGACACGGCTGCCAGTAGTCGGTTTGTGATGATTTTAATGGGTTTAGGTAGCATTTTATTAGGCTTAGGTGTTATTACCTTTGTCGCTGCCAATTGGCAGAACTGGTCAAAAGAAATTAAAGTTATTCTGCTTTTAAGTTTATTTATTGCGGTTAATACCTTTGGTTTCTATTTGTGGAAACAACCCTCAGATGCTTTTCAAATTGGAGGAAGAAAACAACGTTTAGGAGAAGGATTATTACTATTTGGAGCTTTAATATTAGGCGCGAATATTGCCTTAATGGGACAAATTTTTCATCAAAGTGGTTCTACTTATGAACTGTTTTTGGTGTGGGGAATTGGCGTTTTAGTCATGTCCTATAGTTTACAACTGACCTCTTTAGGATTTTTAGGATTACTGCTGTATGGAATGGGATATTGGACAGGAACCTCTGATTTATTCTCAATTCAAGAATTTTCCCTCTTACGTTTAATCCTCGAACATACTCCTTTAATTGCTGGAATAGGGTTAATTTCTCTAGCTTATCGGTGTCAATCTCGTGTTTTATTCGTAATGACTTTATTGATTCTGATTCCAGCTTTACAGGTTAGTATTATTCCCCTGTTTAATTCTGATTTACCCCAAGGGTTACTGTTTGCCATTGGTGTCATTTTTACTCCGGCTTTATTGTGGGGTTATGATGATACCTTATGGCCACAAATTGACAGTAGACGCTTTCAACCTGCATCCCGAACTTTATCGATTATTCTGTTAGCAGTTTGGTTTTATGTTTCCTCTTTTAATGGAATTTGGAAGAATTTATCGCCAACGGATTCTAATGATTTAATTCCGATTAGCAACTTTGTTTTAATTGATTTTGTCATTTTTCTAGGAATTTTATTATTAGAATGGTTCCAATTGGTAAAACCCAGTGCTATTCATCCCAATAAATGGGGGTTAGATTCTATTACCAGTGTTATTGCTGGATTTTTAGGACTCACCGGATTAATCTATTTTTGGCATTTACAAATTTATCCGATTCCTGAAATTGCAATCTTTTTGTTTAATGTTCAGATGTTTCTGTTAGCAGCAGGATTAATTAGAATTGGTCTAGCACAAACTCAACGATTCGCTTTTTGGGGAGGAATGATTTTATTAGTTTCTCAAATTATGACCCGCACCTTTGAATACAATACGGAACTGATTCTTAAAGCATTTGTGTTAACGTTATGTGGTGTTGGGGTGATTGTCGCTGGGTTATGGTTTGAACGTCATTTATTAGCTGTTGCTAACACACAAAATCGTTAATTGATATAATTTTTAGGAGTAAAAATCATGAATGAAACTAACGTAAATGATCGTCAATCTTCTGAGATTTTAAATCAATCTCTTGTTGTGAAAAAACAAACTCCAGCGTGGAAGTTTTGGACACCGCTATTATTTCAATTAATTTTAATTTTAGCGGTTCCGTCCCAAGCCTTTTATACTCAAGTGACCGGAAAAACAGTTATATTGCAAACAGCACCCGTTGATCCCTATGACTTTTTTCGAGGCTATTACCAAACTCTGAGTTATGATATTTCTAATCGTGATACTCTCAAAGCACTTCCCGGTTGGAAAGAAATTTCAAAAGGAGACGATTATTTACCATCTGGAACTTTAATTTATGTAACCTTAGAACAACCTAAAGATTCATCGAATTCTCCCCGTCCTTTCGCTTGGAAACCAATTAAAGTTAGTGCAGAATATCCTCAGAATTTATCGAATAATCAAATTGCTTTAAAGGGAAAATCAACGGGATGGAGTATTGAATATGGTTTAGAACGATATTATATGCCGGAAAATCAACGGGAACAAATTAATAGTACAATTACAGAAGCACAAATGCAGGATCAACAATCTTTTGTTGTAGAAATCAAGGTGAATTCTAAAGGAAAAGCAATTCCGGTGAGTTTGTGGGTACGCGATCGCAATTATAAATTTTAGTTTATTTTCTGACAAAAATTAAAAGGAATAGGCGGTCAGAAAAAATAAAAAAAGCTGGGGTTTTCCCAGCTAAAATCTTTTAAATCCGTTTTCAAAATTCCTTAGCTTCTGCTAAAATCGGATTAATATCATACCAAAAATGTTGAGCGTGATTATATTCAAAAACCCATAAACTTCTTAACAAAGTTTGGTATTCCATTTGACCACTTAACTTTTTAGTTCCCGCCACTTGACGTAACATTTGCCATTCATCGGCTTCAATAGCTAAGGTTAATTGATGACGACGTTGTAAAATCACCTCTTCTAAGGATTCTCTTGTTAATGGAGGATCTTCTTTTTGTAAACAGCTATATAATAAAATTAATAAACTGCGAACATGACCCCCACTAATGGTACAAAGTCGATCTAAGGTTTCAGGACTATCAAAAATTTTATCAACTAAAGCGGGATATTCTTTCGGATCAACACCTGGAAATGCTCTCGCCATCACCATGTTTCTTAACAGTTCAATTCCTTCTTGACAAGGTGTACCATCTTCAAACCTGACTGTTACCATTGGTAAGGTTTTGGGGTCATTCCCAAAACGATTCATGAGTTGTCCTAAATCATTAGAAAAAATCAAACCCAAAGGAATAGTATAAACGACGTGACAATTGAGTTTATTGAGTTGTTCACCTCGATCAATAAATAAATATTCTGGTTGCGGACGTCCGGTGCTATTTGGACTATAGCTAATCCGATCTAAGTTATCAATAATTACGACTAACCCTTGTTTACCCATCTGTTTTAACTGCTGGATGGAAGGTTCTAAGAGTTCTTTATTGATAGCCTCTAAAATATTATTGGTTCGAGGTTCTAAATATTGACGCAATAAAGACCGTAAATCTCGACTATCTTTTGTTTTAGCCGTAATATTACCAATTCCCGTTGATAGGCAAAATTCTCCGTCTGTGTTAGCCGCTAATGTTCCCAGACCGGGGACATTAATATCGGCTTTAAAGTCAATTTCCGTATTTAAAACATTAACAACACCACTTAATAAACTTTTAAATCCTTTGGGTTGTAATTTTATTTTCAAGCTTTCAATACTTTCACTAACTTGACGAGCGATCGCTAATAAAATATCAGTAATATCCACATCTCCCATATCTAAATCTTTACTCGATTCAAAATAAACGACGTGGAATCCTTCTTTTTGGAGTTGAGCTTTCAACCTTAATAATTCCGTTGATTTCCCTGAACCCACAGGCCCGGTAAACAGTTGACAGGTGGGACGATCAGGAGAAAGCCGAGTAATGGTTCGGGCAATTTTTTCTATTGACTTTCCGCCCCGTGCTGGAGAAAAATCAATATAATATTGTTGATCTTCAGGACGTTCAACATCGAGGGTTTCAGCCGGATTAGACGCTTTAAAAAAACGAGATAAATCAAGTTCCATTGTTTTCCCTGAGCGATAGAGTTAACAGATAATTTTAAAATCAGAAATTTAACATCAAAGCAAATCCGATCAAATTTCTGATTACCGTTGTTCATGAATGGGATATTTGTATTTCTTTCGGAAAAGATACCCCAAATTCCGTATTTATTTCAAAAGTGAGAACATCGGTAACAAACGCCTCAACCCGAAATTTTGAAAGTGGCTCTTTATTGAGCTAACCACCAACCAAAACTTAAGCCAAGACTAGAGGTAATCGCTAAAATTAAAAAGGTATAAAATCCATTGTAAGACGTCAGTAATTTTTCTCCAGCAACCATTTGCGCCACAACTCCCGCCACTACTGCGATCGCACCCCAAGCTGCAATAATGACTTCTGGCGGCATTCCTTCGATCACCCGCATCATGGCTTTTTTTCCGGCTCCGATCCAAGCTCCGATCCAGGCTCCTAAGACGAATCCAAATAAACTTCCGGTTCCTAATTTTGCTTTAGAACGAAACATTGCATCCAGAATCATTCCTAACATTAATCCCATCATCGCCCCAAAACCGCCCCCAAAAATAGAACTCAGCCAATTTCCTCTACGGGTTCCGGCGATTAACCCGGCAATGGCGGCAATTCCCATCACGGCTAATAGTCCGATTATCCCTTTAGATGGGGTTTCTGAGCCTGCGATCGCCCCTAATCCGATGCCGACAACTCCCCATACAAAGGCGGTAATGAGCCCTCCTGCTTCGTTTCCTAAGACCCAACCTGCGATCGCCCCAGCAATGATTAACGCCATCAACCAAGATTGACCGGACTCGGAATCTTCACTAGCGGCAATCGTGACCAACAACCAAGCGACACTTGCAAAGACCCAAACCCAAGGCGGAATTTTCAAGATCGTTAACATCCAAGCCATGAGGGTATAGTTGAGGAAGACTCCGGTTAACCAGCCGAGGGGAAGGGTTGGGGAGGGAGGGGGAGTTGGGGGAGCAGGGGGGGCAGGAGAGGCAGGGGAGGTGGGGGGAGCAGGGGAGGTGGGGGGGTAAGGGTTGCTTAGATGGGTTCTTAAGGTTTCGTAGGCGTGGCTGATTTGTTTAAATTTGGCTTCGGCTTCAGCTTGTGAGGTAGAATTTTGTGGGTAGCGATCGGGATGCCAAATTAACGCCAGATGACGATAGGCTTGTCTGACCTCCTCAAAGGATGCCCCGGGTTGTATCTGTAAAATTTTATAGTATTCTTCGATTTCCACGTTTGAAATCTATTAACCTGGTTTTATTTTCCCCTACAAAGGCAGAAGATTGATCGTTAAAATAAAGATTGTATTGCGCTTGGATTAAAACAGTGTTGGAACAACCCCTATTCCTTTTGGTTGATGGTCATTCGTTGGCATTTCGTTCTTATTTTGCCTTTGGGAAAAGTCGCCAAGGAGGGTTACGCACCTCAACAGGTATTCCGACCAGTGTTTGTTTTGGGTTTTTGAAATCTTTATTAGAGGTAATGGCAAGTCAAAAACCCGATTATTTAGCGATCGCTTTTGATTTAGGGGTTCCTACGTTTCGCCATGAAGCCGATGAAAATTATAAAGCAGATCGCTCTGAAACGCCTCAAGATTTTATTGAAGATGTACAGAATTTACAAGTTTTATTAGAAGCTTTTGATTTAAAGATTATAACGGCTCCGGGTTATGAAGCGGATGATGTATTAGGGACATTAGCAAAAATTGGAAGTCAGGGGGGATATCGAGTTAAAATTTTATCGGGAGATCAAGATTTATTTCAGTTAATTGATCTGGATCAACAGATTAGCGTTTTACATTTAGAACCGGGAAAGGGAAGTAGTCCAACGGAATTTTTAGCTGTACAGGTTTATGAAAAATTGCAGATTTATCCGAATCAAGTGATTGATTATAAAGCATTGTGTGGAGATAAATCTGATAATATTCCAGGGGTGAAAGGGATTGGGAAAACAACGGCGGTTAAATTATTAAGTGAATATGGTTC
>NZ_JBJUDF010000286.1:0-10730 GCF_046067725.1 Planktothrix sp. | reverse complement strand
ATTACAGATTCGATCACTCATTGGACGGTGCCCAGACTCATGAAACTAGCACTGAAGCGAAGCCTTGTTTTAGCATTAATCATCGGGATATCTACCCTGAGTTTTCCCCGGAATGTGATTGCTGTACAATTTGACCAGAAGGAAGTCGATCAAGAACGATTTGTCGCAATTGCTGTCCCTCGTGCCTTTGGGCATACCTTAGTAGTTGTCGAACAAATCTCTGATAGTCGCCCTTGTTGGAGTGAAAGTGGAAACCAACCGACTCTTGTTGATCCGTTACTACTCAATTTTGATTTTACGGGGATTTGTGGACGAGCAACGGATAGCAATGGTTATTCCGTGAGAATGGCGGGAACAGATTTAGCGTTATCCCACGCCCTGAGTGTTCAAAGTACACCTAATGATATTGTGTTAGTCGCTCAGTCTCGTGCTAATGTTACTGCCCCACCGATTATTATTGGCAGAAGCTATGGATTTACGAATGGTTTTGCCAAAATTATTTTAGAACCGGGTTGGCGTTTAACTAAACGAGTTTATCAAGGCAAAACATTAGGTCATATTTATTTTACCAGCGATTCTCCAGCCCTTTAAAACAAGCGTTAAAATTAAATCACTTTAACACTCTCGTTAAGATTATGGTGGCAACTGAGGAACAGAATTTTATTCAACTTCAACGTCCCGTGATTACATGGGAGGCGTTACCCGATGATTTTCAATTAGAAGAAAAACCTGTGGAAAATACGGCTGAACCTTTAATTGCTGGAACACTTCGAGAAAGTTTAGAACTCGCAGGTTTAATTCAACCTGAAATGCTGATTGCTTCTAATTTTGCTTTATGTGCAATACTGAATCGGGAACTTGTGATTAAAGCTCCCGATTGGCTCTATGTCAAACAAGTTAAATCCATTGAACCGGAAACAACACGAAAAAGTTATACCCCCAATTTGCAAGGAGAGATTCCTAGTATTGTTATAGAATTTCTATCAGAAACGGAAGGGGGAGAATATTCGGTTAAGCGTAGTTATCCTCCTGGAAAATGGTATTTTTATGAACAAATTTTGCAAGTTCCGATTTATGCTATTTTTGAACCCATAACCGGACAATTAGAATTTTATACGTTACAAAATGGACGTTATGAACTCGATCCAATGAGTGAGAATAGTCGTTATTGGATTGAAGATTTAAAGCTATTTTTAGGGGTTTGGCAAGGGGAAAAAGAGCAACGGAATGGCTATTGGTTAAGATGGTGGGATCAAGGCGGAAATTTACTTCCTTGGGGGGTAGAAAAGGTAGAACAGGAACGCCAACGCGCTGAACAAGAACATCAACGCGCTGAAAAATTAGCAGAATTTTTGCGATCGCAGGGAATTAATCCTGATGAAATTTGTTAATATTAAAAACCCGGTTTCTTTAAGAAACCGGGTTTTTGAACAAACCTGGTTTTTTGGAACAACTATTGACTCATCTCTAACATTCGTTGAATCGGACGTAAAGCCGCAATGCGGATATCTTCAGGAAGGGTAATTTCTGGAGAACGATTTTTCATGGATAAATACAATTTTTCCAACGTATTTAACCTCATGTGCGGGCATTCATTACAGGCACAACTATTCATCGGAGGGGCTGGAATAAAGGATTTACCGGGGGTTTCCTTTTCCATTTGATGAATAATTCCCGGTTCAGTTACAATAATAAAACTCGACTTAGAACTTTTCTTAGCATAGTTTAATAAAGCCGTTGTTGATCCAATATAATCCGCATGATTTAAAATCGGAGGTTCACATTCAGGATGGGCAATAATTTCGGCTTCAGGATGTTCGATTTTCAATTGAACTAACTTTTTCTCGGAGAAATTTTCATGCACTAAACAAGCCCCTTGCCATAACACGAGATCTCGTCCTGTTTCTGCCATCACATATCGTCCTAAATTGCGATCTGGAGCAAAAATAATCGGTTGATCTTCAGGAATTTGTCGAACAATATTAACCGCATTAGAACTGGTACAAATAATATCACTCATGGCTTTAATTTCAGCCGTGCAGTTAATATAAGAAACCACTAAATGATCAGGATATTGAGCTTTAAATTTAGCAAAGGCATCCGGGGGACAACTTTCAGCTAAAGAACATCCCGCATTTAAGTCGGGTAACAACACTAATTTATCAGGATTCAAAATTTTGGCAGTTTCTGCCATAAAATGAACCCCAGCAAACACAATCACATCGGCATTGGTTTGGGCAGCTTGACGAGATAAGCCCAAAGAATCTCCAATATAATCAGCAATATCTTGAATATCAGGATCTTGATAATAATGCGCTAAAATAACAGCGTTCAACTCTTGTTTTAACGCTTGAATCGCTGCAAATAAATCAGTTGGTAAATCGGCAACGGTTGAATGATTTTGTCGGGGAAGGGTTGATGTAAACACAGTGAAAACCTTCTAGGAATCGTGAATGATTTTGAATTGTAGTTCCTAATTATAGTTGAATTTACCAAAAATGGGGATTCAGGGTGAGCAAATCATAGAGCGGATGCCATCCTGATGAAATAGGGATTTGGCTAGACTCAGCAGAAGTTGGTAACTTGACTCTTGGTGATTACACTGGAGGGGTTGTTAAATCAACGTTGCAAGATAGCATAGAACTAAAGGACTGTTTACTGCCAGCAGTTAACCGTTCCTTTCTTGCATCTGTCCCAGTTCGCTGCTATCCGAAGAAGGCGTCATGTCAACCTTAGTCATCGTTGAATCTCCCACCAAAGCCCGTACCATTCGCAACTTCCTACCCTCAACCTATCGGGTGGAAGCCTCAATGGGTCATGTTCGTGACCTTCCGCCCTCGGCTGAGGAAATTCCCGAAGAATATAAAGCGGAAAAGTGGGCGCAACTGGGGGTGAATGTGGAAGCCAACTTTGAACCCATTTACGTCATCCCAAAAGATAAGCAAAAAATCGTTAAAGAACTGAAAGCCGCCCTCAAGCAAGCCGATGAACTTGTCCTCGCCACTGACGAAGACCGTGAGGGAGAAAGTATTAGTTGGCATTTACTCCAAATTCTGCAACCGAAAGTTCCGATTAAACGCATGGTGTTTCACGAAATTACCCAAGAGGCCATTCGTGAAGCCCTGAAAAATTGCCGCACCGTTGATGAACAATTGGTACACGCCCAAGAAACGCGACGCATCCTTGACCGTCTCTATGGCTATACCCTTTCCCCCCTATTGTGGAAAAAAATTGCCAGGGGATTATCTGCCGGACGGGTACAGTCGGTGGCGGTGCGGTTACTCGTCAGTCGAGAACGGGAACGTCGCGCCTTTCGGTCTGGGGGATATTGGGATTTAAAAGCCCTTTTGGAACACACTCAGAGTCAATTTGAGTCCAAACTCATCACCTTGGGAGGGGTGAAAATCGCCACTGGAAGTGATTTTGATGAAACTACCGGGAAAATTGCCTCTGGTCGAAATGTGGTGTTACTGGATGAAGCCCAAGCCCAGGATCTCAAACAACGAATTTCGGGTAAACCTTGGACGGTGACCAACTTAGAAGAAAAAGCCGTTACCCGTAAACCGTTACCTCCGTTTACAACCTCCACTTTGCAACAGGAATCTAACCGAAAACTGAGGTTAAGTGCCCGTCAAACCATGCAAATTGCCCAAAGTTTGTATGAACGAGGTTATATTACTTATATGAGAACTGATTCGGTGCATTTATCCGAGCAAGCCATCGTTGCGGCTCGTGAATGCGTAGAGCAGAAATATGGGAAAAACTACCTCAGTCCCAAACCCCGTCAATATACCACCAAATCCAAAGGCGCCCAGGAAGCCCACGAAGCCATCCGTCCGGCGGGAAATCATTTCCGCACTCCCCAAGAAACCGATCTCAGTGGAGCCGAACTCAGCCTCTATGATTTAATTTGGAAGCGTACCGTTGCCTCTCAGATGGCTGATTCCCGCCAAACTAATATTACCGTTGAGTTAACAGTCGAAGATGCGGGCTTCCGCAGTACCGGGAAACGTATTGATTTTCCGGGGTTCCTGCGGGCTTATGTTGAAGGTTCCGATGACCCGGAAGCCGCCTTAGAAGACCAAGAGGTGCTATTACCGCCTCTGAAGGTGGGCGACCATCCCAATTGTAAAGCCTTGGATGTGGTGGGGCACGAAACCCAACCCCCCGCCCGGTTTACGGAAGCCTCCTTAGTCAAAACCTTGGAAAGTGAAGGCATTGGTCGCCCTAGTACCTACGCCAGCGTCATTGGTACGATTATTGACCGGGGGTATGTGCAGTTAAAAAATAATGCCTTAATTCCCACCTTTACGGCTTTTGCGGTTACAACTTTATTAGAGAAATATTTCCCCGATTTAGTCGATATTCGCTTTACCGCCCGTATGGAAGATACTCTCGATGATATCGCCACAGGAGTTGCCCATTGGTTACCTTATTTACAAAAATTCTATTTAGGGGAAACGGGACTGGAATATCAAGTTAAAGACCAAGAAAGTAAAATTGATACAAAAATCGCGCGAACGATTGAATTAGAACAGTTAGGGGATGAAAATGATCCGATGCAATACCGGGTTTGTATTGGCAAATTTGGCCCCTATATTGAAGCCACCAATGGAGAGGAAAACATCACCGCCTCCATTCCTCAAGATTTAACTCCGGCGGACTTAACCCCCGATGTCATTCGGGAATTAGTGGGACAAAAAACCGAAAGCCCAGAACAGTTAGGAGTTGACCCCCAAACGGGAGAAGGGATTTATGTGTTAATTGGCCCCTATGGCCCCTATATTCAGTTAGGCTTAGAGTCGGAAGACAATAAAAAACCTAAACGGGTTTCTCTCCCTAAAGGCGTTGATAAAGATAGCGTCACGATGGACATGGCGTTGGGGTTATTGGCCTTACCGAGATTGTTAGGAACCCATCCTGAAACCGGAGCCAAAATTAAAGCGGCGTTAGGGCCATTTGGGCCTTATGTGGTTCATGATCAAGGCAAAGAAGGTAAGGATTATCGGTCAATTAAAGCCCCCGATGATGTGTTAACCATTAGTTTAGAACGAGCTTTAGAATTATTAGCTCAACCGAAAACCAGTGGACGGGGAGGACGGGGGAAAAAAGAAATTCCACCCTTACGGGAATTAGGCCCTCACCCAGAAGATGGCGAACCGGTCAATGTTTATGATGGTCGTTATGGCCCCTATGTCAAACATGGCAAGGTGAATGCGTCTTTACCCAAGGATGCGACGGTGGAGGCGTTTACCCTGGCTCAAGGGTTGGAATTGTTAGCCGCCAAAGCGGGTTCGAGTTCAAAGGGTAAGTCTAAAACGACAAAAACCACCTCGAAATCAGCAACCAAAACAACAACTAAAACGACCGCTAAAAAATCTACCACGACCCGTAAAAAAACCAGTTCTTAATGTCAGGATTTACGCAAAAACCCGGTTTCTGAACCCAAAATCAAGCTTGTCGCTCTGAGCCTCAATGAGAAACCGGGTTTTTTAACTTCTTGTGCGTAAGTCCTGAATGTTTTCTCTCGTTACAACGATACAAACGTTGAACGGGAGATTCCCGTTTAGCATTTCTTTTATAAGCTGTTCAGTGCCTACAGTGTATAGATATAGCGCTACACGCAAGGAAACAGGGAAAAGGGAACAGTAAGAAGTGAAAGGGTTTGAGAATTCAGAAATGTCCTAACTGTAATGCGTAGCGCTATAAATGATCCGATGCGCGATATCCTTTGTGCGAGGTCTTTGTAAAAAATATTAAATTAGCCTCCTTCCCAAATAGGGAAAGAGGCTAGAAGGTTAGACGTTAAGATTAACGATCCTAAATCGCAACTGCCAATTCCGCAACCGACGCTTCAGGACTATCTTTCTCCGAAGGAGGAACAACCTGCCAGAACTTCGGTAAATACTCAGACCAGTTCGCCAGAATTGCCTTAGCTTTCTCGCTTCCGGTGCGTTCCGCGTGCTGTTCAATCAACTCCTTCAACTGCTGTTCACCCATCGGCGTACTCACCCGTTGAATTTTGACAATTTCCGGGTTCACCATTTCAGGAAACTCCCCATCTTCATCGAGGAAATAGCCTAAACCGCCCGTTTGTCCAGCACCCACATTCCGCCCGACTTTACCCAGCACCACCACGACCCCTCCGGTCATATATTCACAACAGTGGTCGCCAGCGCCTTCAATAACGGCTTTACCCAAGGAGTTCCGCACCGCAAACCGTTCTCCAGCTTTTCCGTAGGCGTATAACGTTCCCCCCGTCGCCCCATATAAACAGGTATTCCCAATAATCACATTCTCAGACGGGTTATAAGTGACAGCCGCCGGAGGTTTAATAATAATCTCTCCCCCGTGCATTCCCTTCCCGACATAATCATTGGCTTCCCCCGTTAGAGTTAACTTCATTCCGGGTAAATTAAACGCCCCAAAACTTTGACCCGCCGAACCTGTGAAATTCAGGTTAATTTGTCCTGCAAAGCCTTTATCGCCATACAGCGAGGCGATTTTACCTGAAATGCGGGTTCCCACTGTTCGGTCAGTATTCACCAAGCGCACCGTTTTTGTCACCGTCCCTTGGTTTTGAATGGCGGTGGCAATTTCCACATCTTCTAATAACACATCATCCAAAACCGGGCCGTTACTATGGATGGGTTCATGGTTTAACCAGTTGCGGTCACTGCTGACAGGAGGTTGAGTTAATACCTCTAAATTCAGGTGTTGAGTTTTGGCAACCTTGACGTTATCCCGACGTTTCAACAAGTCAGACCGTCCCACTAAATCCACTAATTTGCGATATCCCAACGCCGCTAAAATATGGCGGACTTCCTCAGCGACAAAATAGAAGAAGTTAACGACATGACCCGGAGTTCCTGGGAACCGTTCCCGCAGACGTTCTTGTTGAGAGGTAACCCCCACCGGACATTTATTCGTATGGCAAATACGCGCCATTACACAGCCTTCCGCTATCATCGCAATGGTTCCAAAGCCGAACTCTTCAGCCCCCATTAACGCGCCCATCACCACATCCCATCCGGTTTTGAAGCCGCCATCAACGCGCAAACGTACCCGGTCGCGGAGTTTATTTCCCATCAACACCCGATGCACTTCCGTTAACCCTAATTCCCAAGGGCCACCCGCGTGTTTAATGGACGAGAGAGGAGACGCACCCGTCCCGCCATCGTGACCGGAAATTTGAATATAATCTGCGTTGGCTTTAGCAACCCCCGCCGCAATGGTTCCAATTCCGACTTCTGCCACTAATTTCACTGAAACCGTCGCTTTCGGGTTAATTTGGTGCAAATCAAAGATTAATTGGGCTAAGTCTTCAATGGAATAAATATCATGGTGAGGCGGAGGGGAAATCAACGTCACTCCAGGTTTCGAGCGCCGCAACATGGCAATATAAGGACTGACTTTTTGACCGGGTAACTGTCCCCCTTCTCCGGGTTTTGCCCCTTGAGCAATTTTAATCTCAATAGATTGGGCATTCATTAAATATTCCGGTGTCACCCCAAACCGTCCCGATGCAACTTGCTTAATGGCAGAACTGGCACTATCTCCATTTTTTAACCCTTTTAAATAAGGACGACTCACGGAAATTCCGTTTTCATCGACATCGTTAAAAATCTTGAAGCGGGCGGGGTCTTCTCCACCTTCCCCAGAATTGGATTTACCGCCTAAGCGGTTCATGGCGATGGCTAACACTTCATGGGCTTCTGGAGATAAAGCTCCCAAGGACATTCCCCCGGTACAGAAGCGTTTAACAATCTCTTCAACGGGTTCAACCTCATCTAAAGGAATCGAATTGCGATCGCTATTAAATTCCAATAAATCCCGTAACGCGGTTACCGGGCGGTTTTCCATGAATTGACGATAGATTTCATACAAATCAAACCCATCTCCCTCGGTAGAGCGAATGGCTTTATGGAGAAGTTTTGTCATTTCTGGGTTGTTTAAGTGATATTCACCCCGCTTCATGGCGTTGACAAACCCAAAGTTTTCTAATTTTTTGGCTTCTAGGGGGAAGGCTTTAGCGTGGAATTGATACACCTCTTGGCTTAACTCAGAAATTGTTAACCCACCCACACGAGACACCGTACCTCGGAACCCAACCTCTAGTAAATCTTCTCCAATACCAATGGCTTCAAAGATTTGTGCCCCTTGATAAGATGACAGCAGCGAGATTCCCATTTTCGATAGGATTTTGAGCAACCCATCTTCTACCGCCTTGCGATAGTTTTTCTGCGCTTGTTCGATGGTCATAGCGGGTAGTTTCCCACTTTCCATATTGTTCTGAACAATGGGAGTAGACCACCAATGACGGACACTTTCTAACGCCATATAAGGACAAACCGCCGAAGCTCCATAACCAACTAAACAGGCGAAATGATGGGTGCTCCAGCATTGGGCTGTTTCTACTACAATTGAGGCGTTTAAGCGTTTTCCAGTTTTAATTAAGTAGTGGTGCACCGCCCCGACTGCTAATAACGGGGGAATATAGGTTTGTTCAGCCGTTAATCCTTTGTCCGAGAGAATAATAATCTCTTTACCCTGTTCCACCGCTTCTGCGGCTTTTTCACACAGTCGAGTTAAGGCGATCGCGCCACCATTTGGCCCACTTTCTAACTCGTAAAGGGTTGAGAGTGTCGTACTGGGGAAATCGGACTGACGCAAAGCTTCTAATTCCGCCTCGTTCAATACCGGAGAGTCAATTTTCAACAGTCGAGCATCTTCGGGTTTGAGGTCTAAAATATTCCCCCGTTTCCCCAACCGCATACACAGAGACATGACAATCCGTTCCCGCAACGGGTCAATGGGCGGGTTTGTTACCTGAGCAAAACGTTGCTTAAAGTAGTCATATAACAAATGGGGTTTGTCAGATAAAACGGCTAAAGGAATATCATCTCCCATACAGAAGGTTGCTTCCTTCCCGGTACTGGCCATATCGGCAATTTGGATGTCTAAATCTTCCGCCCCATAGCCAAACGCCGTTTGCTGTTGTAGCAGGTCGTTGGGTTCTAATTGTTTCTGAGCTACAAAGGATTGAGGTTCCAAGTTGTGGCGATATTGTTGTAACCAGTCCCGATAAGGATGCTCATGGGCAACTCGTTGTTTAATCTCCCAATTTTTCAGAACTTCATGGGTACTGAGGTCTACCGCAATCATTTGTCCTGGCCCTAAACGGCCTTTTTCTTGAATATCCTCTTCTGGGATATCTACCACCCCGGCTTCGGAGGCGACCATAATTACGCCATCTTTGGTGATACAGTAGCGCGCCGGACGTAACCCGTTACGGTCTAAACAAGCCCCAATTTGTTTACCATCACTAAACACTAATAACGCTGGCCCATCCCAGGGTTCTTGAATGCCGCTATAATATTCATAAAAATCAGTAATTTCGGGCAAATCTTTGAGGTTGGGCTGGTTTTGATACGCTTCGGGAACCATAATCATCAGTGCTTCCAACGGACAACGCCCGGTTCTCACCAGCAACTCCATGACATTATCTAAATTCGCCGAGTCACTATTTTTAGCATCGACAAAGGGAATTAAGGTTTTTAAGCGCTCGCCCCAAACCGGATGAGATAAGACGCCTTCCCGCGCCCGCATCCAGTTAATATTTCCCAACAGAGTATTAATTTCGCCATTATGCCCTAACAGTCGCATCGGTTGGGCTAAGGGCCATCGGGGCATGGTATTGGTGCTGAAGCGTCGATGGTAAACGGCAAAATTGCTTTTATAGGCAGGGTTCGTTAAGTCTAAATAAAATTCTCCTAAGACTGCCGAACGCACCATTCCTTTATACACAATAGTGCGGCAAGACAGAGAACAAATATAAATATTCTCACCCCAAACTAACCCCTGGGCTTCTAAGGCGACCCCAGAGGAACGACGAGCTAAAAACAATTGTCGATCTAAATCATCCCCAGTGTAACCCTTACCCGAATAAACAATAATTTGTTCAATACGGGGTTGATTTGCTCTAGCTTGTTCTCCCAGAACTTCTGGTTTGACAGGAACTTCCCGCCAACCAACCACCACTAATTCTTCTTGTTTGAGGTCAGTTTCAATAATGGAACGGGCTTTAGTCGCTAAATTGCTATCTTGGGGGAGAAATACCATCCCTACCCCAAATTTACATTCGGGCTCTTGCAAAATATTAATCTTTCGTTCTGCAAACCAAGGCACTAACAATTCCCAAGGAATAGCGGTCATAATTCCCGCCCCATCCCCGGAGTCTTGGTCTGCGCTACAGCCTCCCCGATGTTCTAAACAAGTTAAGGCTGGTAACGCTTTTTGAATAATAGAATGACTTGCACCCCCAGATGGGTTGGCAATAAAACCTACCCCGCAAGCATCTCTTTCTTCTACTAACCAGCGTTGACCCCCATAGGGGTAGCCCATATTCCCGTGCATATATTCTTGTTGATTCTGTTGTTGGTTGTGATTGACTCTCGTGTTATCCATGTCTTGATTCTATCGAGTGAAGGTAAACGCAGCACTGAGCAAGTAAATATTGCCGTGCAGCCTCCAGGGATGGGGCGGGTTAATGATCATGAAATACCGGGTGAAATACCGGGCGAAATACCGGGTGAAATACCGGGTGAAGTGTTGGGCGGGGAGACCCCGCCCCTACTGCGTTTTTCCTGAAATTCTATGTAACAAGCAAGCGTTACGTTCTTTACAATAAGAATCAAATTTTAGCCAAAATTTACATAGGGCGGAAAAAC
>NZ_JBJUDF010000285.1:0-6840 GCF_046067725.1 Planktothrix sp. | reverse complement strand
TTTGACTTCAGATTGCAAGGCGTTGATCAACCCATGTGCAACCATTTGTTTGGCATCAAGTGATTTTGAGATATCATTTAAATCAACCAGTGACTTGCTAATCAAATCAACTGTTGCCGTGAGTGTATCATTATCTTTGGTATCAGAGATGACTGCGTTGTTCAGCTGAAGTTTAGCCAATGTGAGTCCAAGGGAAATATTATCATGTATTTCTCTTGAAATTTTTCTGAATGTTTCCTCTTGGATTTCAAGTTGAGCTTTTAATATTTCCTTTTCTTGTTTATCTCTAAGTTCATGTAAGTCATTTTTTAACTTGATTTCCTTTTTTGAAAAAAAATAAATTGAAGCAATCACTAATATAATGATTGATAAAAATGTGAATAAGACTGAAAACAGTAATTTAATTAATTCTTGATTTTCTTGAGAAAGTCGATATTTCGTTGTTGAATACATTCCCTGAATATACTCAAAAGAACGACCATCATCTTCATATAAAATCCCTTCTCCTGTTCCTGGAAAAACTTTAAAGGTTAAACAATCAATCGGTTTTTCATCAATATATTGCATCACGGGTTGTAAGGGAATGATTGACCCAGCTTTGACATATAAAGGCATCCGTTCTAAGGGAGCTTCTGCTAAAATATATTGTGCTCCAGAATAGGATTTCTCTGTCCACCAATCATACCATATACCGTCAGGTAAATACACCGCCCGACATTCAACACCGGGGCGATAAATAGGGGCTGCTAAAATTGCTGAACCGAGTAAAACTTGATCGGATAAAGTATAGGTTTTCCTATCATTTGGGTAATGATAAAATAGCGGGCGAAGAATCGGTGATCCGGTTTGGGTGGCTTCCCAAAATAAGGTATAAAGATACGGTAAAAGACGATAGCGTAATTCTAA
Organism: Planktothrix sp.; assembly: GCF_046067725.1. NCBI lineage: Bacteria > Bacillati > Cyanobacteriota > Cyanophyceae > Oscillatoriales > Microcoleaceae > Planktothrix > Planktothrix sp. The sequence goes on along the minus strand of NZ_JBJUDF010000285.1, from coordinate 5,934 downwards.
ATATTCTCGACAAATTTGTTCAACTTTTTCTCCAAATACCCAAGGTTCATGTTGGGCGGTGGATAAGGCAGAATGACCTCGCATCAAGGGATATAAAATGCCCATTTGCATCCATCGGGCGAATAATTCTGCGGTTGCATTTCCGGCAAAACCGCCAATATCACAACCTACAAAAGCGACTCCTGATAACCCCATATTGCATAACATGGGAAGAGATATTTCTAAATGTTCCCAAATTGAATGGTTATCGCCCATCCACACCGATGACCAACGTTGAATTCCTGCATAACCTGACCGAGTTAATACAAAAGATCGTTCCTGTGGTCGCAATTTTACCAGAGCTTCTGCACAGGATTTTGCCATCATTAATCCGTATAAATTATGAGTTTCTGCGTGGGTTGCTTGTTCTTCTAATGGCCCTTGTAAACAATCTAATGGAAAGGTAATTTTACGGCCCTTATCGCCAAAAGGACGGTCATCTAAGGCGGGTTCATTCATATCATTCCAAATACCTGCTATTCCCATATCGGTTAATATTTGATGGCATTCTCCCCACCATTGACGGACTTCGGGATTTAAAAAATCGGGAAACACTGCTTTATCTGGCCAAACATAACCATAAAAAAGCTCACCGTCGGGTTTTCTGACAAAATAATTATGTTCTAATCCTTGATCAAAAATAGGATAATTTCCTTCAGGTTCATATTTAACCCCAGGATCAACAATTGTAACTGCTTTAAAGCCATTTTTAGATAAATTTTTAATTAGTTTTTTAGGGTTAGTAAATCGTTTCTTATTCCAAGTAAAAATTCGATATCCCTGCATATAATCAATATCTAAATGAATCACATCACAGGGAATTTTGCGGTTTCTAAATTCTTCTGCGAGTTGTTCAACAACAATTTCTGACTCATAACTCCACCGACATTGATGATAGCCTAACGCCCAACGGGGCGGTAACGGCATTCGTCCGGTGAGTTGGGTATAAGTATTTAAAATTTGTTCAGGTTTGGGGCCATAAATAATATAATAATCGAGTTCTGGAGCTTGGGTTTCCATGCGCCAAACTCCGGGTTGTTCAACTCCAATATCAAAGCGACTCCAATAGGTACTATTTAAAAAAATGCCATAACTTAACTCAGGACGTAAGGCCATAAACATTGGAATGGCTTGATACATGGCATCGGTTAAGGCATCGTAATCTAAAGAATTAACTGTCCAATTAGTTTTGATTTCCCCAATTTTATCTAAAAATCCGGTGCGTTCTCCAAACCCATAAAAATGCTCTTCTGCTTCAATCTTTTTCCAAACTGCTGTTAATCCTAGTCGCGAAGCAAAGCCTAATTCGGTATCAATTGCAAACGGGTTATTATCTTGATCATAACAGTGAATGCGGAAGGGATAATGCTGAATCGAAATCTTGATTTTTTCTGTAATAATTTCTGTTGTTTGTTCAATTTGTTGAGTTTTAAATTGAACAGGTTCCCAATCTTGATCATCCACCGTAACCGCCCAAGATCGACGGGGCATAAACGCACCCGATGGGGTATAACGAACTCGAATTAAATGATCGGCTAATACACTAATTTTAACACAAACATTCCCACAGTTAAATAGTAGAGAGCGATCGCCCATTTCTACTGTTTTAACAGATTCAATTTGTGACCAATTAGGCTTTAGGGTGTGTAATCGTCCAAAATATTGAGGCATAATTGAAGATGAGAGAGGTCAACAATCAAGTTTATGAATTAATTTTAGCGTTAAAATTCTTATCCTTGTAATAAAGATTGTCCGCCATCAATCCAAACTTCAGTTCCGGTAATATGATTAGAGGCATCTGATCCTAAAAATAAAATTAGTTGTGCGACTTGTTCAGAGGTTCCGGGTTGACCATCCGTTAAGGGGATTTTACCTTCAGGAAATTCTACAGGTTCTTGAGCTTCTTCTAAGTCTTCTCGTTCAGTATAACGCCGTCATTTTTGCAAAGGCAACTTGAGCCGCTTTTGTAGAAGCATAAGCCGTTGCTCCACTATTACTAAACATTCGAGTTCCGTTAACAGAAGAGGTAATTACCACACTGCCGCCCTGTTTTTTTAAATAAGGTAAGGCATATTTTAAAGTATAAAAGGTTCCATCTAAATTAATGGAATTAGTAACATGGATTAACCCCTATTTAATTTTCCCATAGTCTGAATATTGCAAGTTTTCTCAAGTTTTTGCGTCTCTCCTAAGAAAGACTTCTTTTTTAAAAATTAGGGATATGTAGAACCAGGTTCCTGAAACTGTTGAGAATCATCCTAATCATCAAAAAAATGTGCTATAGTTACAACAAAATTATTTTAATTTACCCTAACCCTCAGAGATCTTTTAGGATTCCTAATTTTTGATATCGGTTGTTGCTATTATGACTCTATCCTCAGTAACAGTTCCCTCATACAAGCCTGAAATTTGTCAATGGCAAGCTGCAACTTGGGATGATTATTTAGCTTATCGGGATCATCCCACTTTAGAACGAGTTAAAATATTTTATCAAGACGGATATTTATGGATTGAAATGGGTTCCGAAGGAATTAATCATGCTAGTATGAGCGATTTATTAACCATGCTATTTGCCTTTTGGTTTGCTCGGTTTCCCGTTGTCAGTTTTAGTTCACTCGGTCGCTGCCAATTGGAAAAAGTAAATACTCGCGCCTCAGCACCCGATCACGTTTTATATATTGGTGAAAATGCACCCCGTTGGCAAGCTGGAGAACCTCGTCGCATTGACTTAAATCGCTGGCGAGTGCCTGATTTAGTGGGAGAAGTTTCTGATACAACCTTAGCTACTGATTTAGATGAGAAAAAACAACTGTATGCCGCATTAGGAATTCCTGAATATTGGGTCACAAATGTTAAAGGAAAACAGGTGATTGCTTTTCGCTTAGGAGAACAGGGAAAATATGAAGAAATCGAATATTCTGTAGCACTTTCAGGTTTGCCAATTCTCCTAATCGAACAAACATTAGAACAATTAACTCAGATGGATAACGGCATGGCTGCCCTATGGTTTAATCAACAAATTGCCAATATTAATCCGAACTCCCTTGAGGAGTGTGGCAAAAATTAACAAATTGTTACAAAATAGAAATAAGTCAAGCATTCAGTTAAAAACACGACCTAGATTTGGGGCGTGTTTAAGCGGATACTGCATATTATTAAGGAAGGGGTATTTTGAACGCTTTTCGTAGTTTTGATCCGAAGTGCCAACGAAGTCTACTGATATTATTTATCGCAGGTTTATGTTTTTGGACAAGCCTAACAGCACTGTTACCAACACTCCCTTTATACGTTGAATTTTTGGGCGGAACGAAACAACAAATTGGTTGGGTTATGGGTGCTTTTGCCTTGGGTTTATTACCCTCTCGATTTGGGTTTGGCCCCTTAGCGGATCGCAAAAGTCGTAAATTAGTCCTACTGATAGGAACCTTTGTAGCGATGATCGCGCCTCTAGGGTATTTATGGACAAAATCAATTCTATTAATGTTGTTTTTGCGAGCATTTCATGGCATTAGTGTCGCGGGATTCACCATCGGTTATAGTGCTTTAGTGGCTGATATTGCCCCTGTGGATAAACGGGGAGAAGTCATTGGATATATGAGTTTAGTCGCCCCAATTGGTATGGCGATTGGCCCAGCATTAGGAGGGTTTTTGCAAACCGCTTTTGGCTATGACCCCATCTTTTTATCCAGTGCGGGGTTTGCGTTTTTAGCATTTCTAGGAATTTCCCAAGTCTTTGAACCTCAACGCAATCAACCGACAACAACTTCATCTTCTACTTCGTTCCTAGAAAAAGGATTATGGTACTTCAAAATGTTGTGGAGTCCCCGTCTCCGAATTCCCGCATTTGTGATGTTAATGGTGGGTTTAATCTTTGGAACTTTAGTTACATTTTTACCCTTATCGGTGAAAGAATCTGGGTTAAGTTTTAATTCAGGTTTATTTTATAGTACCGCCGCCATCGCTAGTTTTTTAGTTCGGGTTCCTACCGGTCGAGCTTCTGATCGTTATGGTCGAGGTATATTTATTACAGGAGGTTTAATCTGTTACTTTTTAGCAATGTTACTGTTATCTAAAACCACAGGAAGTAACATTATTTTATTAGCTGCACTGTTAGAAGGGATGGGAGCAGGAATCGTTATTCCAATGATGATTACCTTGATTACAGATCGATGTCTTCCAGAAGAACGAGGTCAATTTTTCTCTTTGTGTTTAACTGGATTTGATCTGGGAATTGCCTTAGCTGGCCCTATTTTTGGAAGCCTTGCTGAACAATTAGGTTATTCAACTATCTTTGCATTGGATGCGATTTTAGCTTTAATAGCGGTTATCACCTTTGCAGGATTTTCTAATAAAACCGTTCATCTTTCTCTGAAATTTGCGATCGGTCAAGCCAAGGATGTTTATAGCTTGAATTGAAAAACTTTATAGAGACTCAGAAACCGGGTTTCTTCTGAAATATTTCTGTCATACAGGAAAAGTTATTGCAGAAACCCAGTTTCTCAGTGTGTTTATTTTGGGCGATCGCTTCCATTCAAAAACCAACTCAAGGCAGTTATGTTATAGCGCTACGCGCAAGGGAACAGGGAAGAGGGAACAGGGAACAGTAAGAAGTGAAACGGGATGATTAGCAATACGATAGAGATAGGGATTCCATCCTGACTATACTATAATAATAAACAGGATTAAATTGTTGATAACCTGTTAAGAAATACTTACCATGAATCAATCACTTTTGCAGCCAATCACTCTCGATCTAAATATCTGTCCCCAACGAGTAACCCATTTATAGAAAAATGAACAGTAAATTAATTGATTCCTTAGTGCAATTAATTGATTCTTTAGAGATTGAAGAATATGTCCTATTGCAAGATAAATTGCAAGCGAGAATCATTCAAAAAACAGCAGGAGTCTGTGGCGGTCATGCTTGTATTCGTTATACGAGAATACCTGTATGGACGGTAATTTCTTTACGACAGCAAGGAGCGGATTATCAAGAAATAATCCAAAATTTTCCGGGATTAACTTTAATGGATTTGACCGCAGTACAGGCTTATTATGAAACCCATAAACTAGAAATAGATCGGGCGATCGCATCCCACCAAGATGATGCGGATATAGAAATTGATGATTAAATTTTATGCTAATGAAAATTTTCCTTTAGAAATGGTCAAAGCTTTACGCAACTTTGGTTATAATGTGCTGACTTCTTATGAATCTGGACGAGCTAACCAAAAGATTTCTGACGATCAAGTTTTAGCTTTTGCCAAAAGTGAACAACGGATTGTGATTACCCTAAATCGAGATGATTTTATTGCTTTGCATCGTCAGAGTAAAGAACACAATGGTATTATTATTTGCAAAGATGACCGAGACTATCATGGACAAATAAAATTTCTCCATGATTCTTTATTGTCTCAAGCAGAAAATTTTTATGGTCGTCTCATTCGTGTGCTGAAACAAAATCAACCCAAATCGGCTCAACCAATTTTTGTTATTAGGGAATACTGACAAGTAGATAACGCGATCGCATCCCCTATCAAGTCTAAGAAACCGGGTTTCTTTCAACCCTTTGTGTCGCTCAACCAAAATCGACAAGAGAAACCCGGTTTCTGTGTGTAAAATTTTATCTAGGTTATATTAAATAGGCGATCGCTTCCATTCAAAAACCAACTCAAGGCAATTATATTAACATCTGTTGGTAAATCAACTCTATTAACACGAGCAACACGCTTCGGACAACCGTTATTAGCACAAATTGACACTCTCACCGTCAATCGCAAAGCGATGTGACGGGAGATTCTTTGTTCAACGAATCGACTTGCCCGAAAAGGATTGCTCCCGTCAAGGTAGAGGTCAATTCTCCCAAAGCGTTAATCGGTTCTAAACCGAAAGTTC
>NZ_JBJUDF010000284.1:0-15415 GCF_046067725.1 Planktothrix sp. | reverse complement strand
ATTATTCAAAAAATCTGAAAAATTTTTGCTGAAAACCCTTGACAAATCCCCGTAGGGTACTGCTAATATAAATAACTGTGAAGCAATGGGGCGTCGCCAAGCGGTAAGGCAGCGGGTTTTGGTCCCGCCATTCAGAGGTTCGAATCCTTTCGCCCCAGTTAAAACGATTATACTGGAAGTCAGCCTTAAGCAATCCTTGCTTAAGGTTTTTTGATATTTCTCTATCTTAAATGTCGTGAGGTTGTCGAAGAGATTAGCCGTTAGACTAGAGGAAAAAAATCTTAATCAACATTCGGAATATCTCCTTGATTTTGCAAAAGTTTTTGAGTCATGGACGCTAATTTTTCTAAATTTTCTTCTAATTCCATCGCTCGTTGTTTTGCGGTTAATTTTCGTTTGAGAGCTTCCCGTGCTAAATCTTCCCGATTTCGTTTTAAGGCTTCTTTCGCAACTTTATTCCAAGAATTCATCTCATCTAAGGCTTGTTTATATTGAGGATGAACATCATCCCATGCGACTCGAATTTCCGCTAAAGCTTGATTTAAGAAATGATTGGCATCTTTTGGCGGTGTTCCCATGAACGCTTGTTTGAGAGGCTCCGATAAGGTATCAATATTAATAGAACGAAGTAGGGGAATAAAATTCTCCACCTGTTGACTTTTGCTCACCCCAGTTACACACCAAGTCGCAAAATGTTCACAATTATTAAACAGTAAATTATATTGTTGTTCTCCTAAGCGACTTTGAGCACGGTTGAGGACAGTATCAGGAATATAACGAATGGGATAGTGTCGCAGATAAATTTTTTTACCTTTGGAAAAGGTATCAATCGAAGTTCGTTGAATAATTTCACTCGGTTTGCGATAATGAATTACCGTTCCATCGCCACAATCAATGCCATGATGTTCATATAAACCCTCTAGGTTATAAAATTCTCGAAAAACATAGATTTGGTCGCCTCTTGCCATTAGATTGTTAATTTTATCTCCTCTCATCGTTTCTATTTTAACGGTTTTGAGGCGAACCTTTAGGGCAGTTATTTCACCGATGCTGGTTGAGGAAATTCATTACCTCTGTATCAACGAGGGGAGGCGAGAATAAATATCCTTGCCCAAATTCACAGCCGAGTTGTTTTAGAATTTCCACTTGATGGCTAGTTTCAATTCCTTCAGCAACGACTTCTAAACCTAAACTATGAGCTAAGTTAATAATAGTTTTGGCAATTTCAAAATCTTTGTTTCCTAATTGGATATTTTGGACAAAAGATCGATCTATTTTTAAGGTATCTACAGGTAACTGTTGCAAATAGCTTAAAGAAGAATACCCTGTTCCAAAATCATCAATTAATAGGCGAATTTTCAGATTTTTTAATTGCTCTAATAATTCCGTTGCCTGAGTAATATTCTCCATGAGATTACTTTCTGTAATTTCCAGCTTTAAGCTAAAGGGAGGAAGTTTTAAAGACAGCAAAATGTCTTCGACTTCCCCAATTAAATTGGGATTTCTAAGTTGAATTTCTGAAACATTCACACTCACATATAAATCAGGAAAGGCGGATTTCCATTCGAGTAAATGCTGACAAGCTTGGGATAAAACCCATTGCCCCATAGAGACAATAAATCCGGCTTTTTCTGCTAATTGAATTAACTGGGCTGGAGACACAAATCCCCGGTGAGGATGAGACCAACGAACTAAGGCTTCAAACCCGACAACTTCTTGGGTTTGAAGTGAAACAATCGGTTGATAATTTAAACTGAGTTGATGATGTTCAATGGCTTGTTGTAAATCGGCTTCTAATTGTAAATGTTCTGCCACAACTTTTGCCATGCTGGGTTCATAAAAAACCGTTGATCCTAATCCTTTTTGTTTCGCATAATACATCGCCGTATCGGCAGCTTGAAGATAATCTTCGGGGCGTTGGCTTTGGAATTGATCAAAAACAATCCCAATACTGGTGGGGGAGGAAATGCTAACACTATCTAAGACAAATGGACAATCTAACGCAGCATGAATTCGTTCTATTTTTTCATTTAAACTGTTAGAATTAGCAACATCAGGCAATAAAATTGCAAATTCATCAGTTCCCACTCTTGCCACGACATCTCTTGAACTTACACAAGTTATAAGTCGTTCAGCAACGGCGATTAACAGTTGTTCAGCTAATAAATGACCAAAGCCATATTTAATAGCTTTAAATCGATCAAGATCGAAGGATAAAACCGCAAAACTTTTTAAGTGTTTTTGAGGGTGTTGAATGGCAAATTTTAACCGTTCTAATAATAAACTGCGGTTCGCTAATCCGGTTAGTAAATCATTATAGGCATACCGTTCAAGCTGGGCTTTAGTTTGTAACCGTTCTGTTACATCTTGAGCTAAAATGACTTCAGCAAATTGCCCCTTCCAGTTTAACGTATGACCTGTAATTTCTACCGCCATTAAGGTTCCATCTTTTTTCAGATGTCGCCACAGTCCAATCCGATTCAGTCCAACCTGAATTTTAGATAAACTTTCTAATAGTCTAGGAATATCTTCTGAAGGTCGAATTTCAGTAATTTTCATTGAGAGAAATTCTGCCTCTGAATAGCCATAATATTGAATGGCAGCTTCATTAACCGCTAGAAATTTTAAGCTTTTTAAGTCATACACCCACATAGGTTGGGGATGAGCAAAAAATAAGGTTCGATACCGTCTTTCTGAGTCTTCTAATTGCTGAGTTCCTAAATGAACAAAGAAGTAAAGAAGCAGACTGGTAATTAATAGAAAAATTCCTCCTTTTAGAGTTTGAATCCAAGTCAAGAATTGAGGGCTAGGGATAATAAATGCTAGGAGTTGATCGGATAAAAGAATCCAAACACTACCGAGAAAGGCATAAAGAGTAGCGACTTGACGGGCTAGGTTTTTCGATAAAAAGTGATCACGTATCACTGCAAAAATACAGTCTGACGACTGTAGCGGGTTGAGATTTCCATGAATTAAAGTTTAAGCTAAATTGCTAAGTTTGCAGAAGGGTACTAAACGCGCTAAAGTCTTAAAGGTTAGTCTTGGCTTGCATTTTAGAAAATTATGAGCGTTTCTCCCAGTGCATCTTCTGCACCCACACAACCCGATCATTCCCTTCCCCCCAATGCAGACTATCGCCAGGTTGATCGGGAAAAGCTATCAGAAATGATGCAACGCTACATCGAAGTTAAAGAGCAATATCCCCATGCTTTATTATTATTTCGGGTGGGGGATTTCTTTGAGTGTTTTTTTCAAGATGCAATTACAATCGCGCAAGAATTGGAATTAGTTCAAACCACCAAACATGGAGGAAAAGAAATCGGGCGAGTTCCCATGACAGGTGTTCCCCATCATGCTGTTGAACGTTATGCGGCTTTACTATTAGAAAAAGGCTATGCCGTTACCATTTGTGATCAAGTGGAAGATGCAGAAATTGCGGCGCGAGAAAAGCGTCAGGTTCGTCGAGAAATTACCCGAATTTTAACCCCAGGAACCTTGACCGATGATGGAATGCTGAAAGGTCGCCAAAATAATTATTTAGCGGCGGTTGTCATGGCTGGAGACCATTGGGGGTTAGCTTATGCAGATGTTTCAACAGGAGAATTTTTAACAACACAATCGCAAAATTTAGAACAACTCACCCAAGAATTAATGCGGTTACAACCGTCGGAAATTTTAGTTCCGATTAATGCTCCAGATTTAGGAAAAATGTTGCGTCCAGGGGAAAAATCTGATCAGTTACCGGATTGTTTACCGACTTGTTTTTGTTATTCCTTTCGTTCCCAACTTCCGTTTAGTTTAAGTGAAGCTCGAAACAAACTTTTAGAAGAATTTCAAGTTCGATCTTTAGAAGGTTTAGGATGTGATCATTTACCTCTTGGTGTTCGGGCGGCAGGCGGATTATTAGACTATTTAGATGATACTCAACGGGAAAATCAAGTTCCTTTACAACGATTACGAACCTATACAATTACGGATTATTTAATTTTAGATTATCAAAGTCGTCGTAATTTAGAAATTACCCAAACCGTTCGAGATGGAACTTTGCATGGGTCTTTATTATGGGCATTAGATAAAACCAGTACGGCTATGGGAGGACGAGCGTTGCGACGTTGGTTATTACAACCGTTATTAGATATTCGCGGAATTCGAGCACGGCATGATACCATTCAAGAGTTAGTTGAAAATCATGAATTAAGATATCAGTTACAACAATTACTTCGCCAAATTTATGATTTAGAACGATTAACGGGACGGGCGGGAAATGGAACGGCTAACGCTAGAGATTTAGTGGCTTTAGCAGATTCTTTAGCCAAATTACCCGAATTATCAGTTTTAGCCAGTCAAGGTCATTCCCCCTATTTAAAATCCTTACAAACCGTTCCCCCAATTTTAGAAACCTTAGCCCATAAAATTCAATCTTATTTAGTCGAATCTCCTCCCCAACATTTAAAAGAAGGAGGCTTAATTCGGGCGGGAGTGGATGAACAGTTAGATGCAATGCGACTGTTAACAGAAGAGGATCAACAATGGTTAGCTAATTTAGAAGTTCAAGAACGGGAACGCACCGGAATTCAGACATTAAAGGTCGGGTTTAATAAAGCGTTTGGTTATTATATTAGTATTACTCGTTCTAAATTAGATCAAGCTCCTACAGATTATATTAGAAAGCAAACTTTAACCAATGAAGAACGCTTTATTACCCCGGAATTAAAGGAACGAGAAGCGAGAATATTAACGGCAAAAGACGATTTAAACCAACTAGAATACGAGATATTTGTGCGGTTAAGATCGGAAGTGGGAGAGCATTCAGAATTGATTCGGGATGTGTCCCGTGCTGTCGCTGCGGTTGATGTTTTATGCGGGTTGGCAGACATTGCCGTTTATCAAGGGTATTGTCGTCCCGAAATGGTTAATAGTCGAGAAATTAGAATTATTGAAGGGCGACATCCCGTTGTAGAAAAATCCTTACCTCCTGGGTTTTTTGTCCCCAATACTGCCCAATTAGGAAGGGTCGAGGAAGAGTCAGAAACATCAGGAATTCAACCTTATTCTTACCCGGATTTAATTATTTTAACGGGGCCCAATGCCAGTGGTAAAAGTTGTTATTTACGGCAAATTGGTTTAATTCAATTATTAGCTCAGGTGGGAAGTTTTGTTCCCGCTAAATCGGCTAAATTAGGAATCTGCGATCGCATTTTTACCCGCGTCGGGGCGGTGGATGATTTAGCAACAGGTCAATCAACCTTTATGGTAGAAATGAACGAAACAGCTAATATATTAAATCATGCAACTCCAAAATCCTTAGTTTTATTAGATGAAATTGGTCGAGGGACAGCCACCTTTGATGGATTATCCATTGCTTGGTCAGTGGCGGAATATTTAGCGACAGAAATTCGATCTCGAACTATTTTTGCTACCCATTATCATGAATTAAATGAATTAGCGTCGATTATTCCCAATGTAGCAAACTATCAAGTTACCGTCAAAGAATTACCCGATAAAATTATATTTTTACATCAAGTTCAACCCGGAGGTGCTGATAAATCTTATGGAATTGAAGCCGGACGGTTAGCCGGTTTACCGGATGTGGTGATTCAACGCGCTAAACAAGTGATGCGTCAAATTGAAAAACATAGTAAGATTGCCATTGGATTGAGGAAAGGAATTAAGAAACAGAATAAAAAGGAGGAGACTGGAGAACAGTTAGATATTTTTGAGGATTAATCTTCAGGAAAAATTGAGGAATAAGCTTGATTTTTATTCCCAAATTGGTTATCCTATCAATAGGGGTGCGAGTTATATGATTAACTGAACTAAAGGATAGAAACCCCATGAAAAAAATATTGGCAAGTTCTATTTCTGGATGGGCTGTTGTAGGGTTAATTTCAATAATATTGACCCAAGCTACACCTGCAAATACAGCCATTTCAGAGCGTCCAACGGCTTCTGAAACCTCTAATTCTTTGCAATTAGTACAAACTCCGATTGGATATTGTATCGTTGCTGATCCTACCGCAACCCCCTTAAACGTTCGACAAACACCCAATGGAAAAGTGATTGGAAGTCTCAAAAATGGAACCATTGTGGCGTTAGGAGTCACGGATGGAAGTGAAGGAGAAAAATGGACGAAAATTATTAAACCCTTAGAAGGTTATGTCTGGTCAGATTATTTAACCGATTGTAAATATTAAAGGTAAATTACTCAATCTACTAGAAGGGATAATTGAGTGAAGTTAGAGTGAAACATGATCTCTCAGTGAAGCAGCGAAGTTATGATTCGTTTTCAGAATGAGAGATTACCGTATAAAGCTTGAAGTGCGCCCTACTGGAATCGAACCAGTCTGAAGGCGAATTATGAGTTCGCTGCCTCCCCAATCGGCCAAGGGCGCTTCTTATTATAGAATAGCATATCTCCGGGCAAAATCGTTAATTCTGATTGTGATTGTGCCAAAATTCAGAGTCGGCTGTGTAGGTGATAGCATATCCTCAAGGCATTAGCCGTTAAAATAGCGAGTTACATCATATTAAAATCTTGAGATGGGACTAAATTCAACTGTTGTTCTAACTGTCGTGCTACTGACCATGATGTTTGGTGCTGGCTTTACCAGTGCGGTTTGGGGTTATGGTTTGGGGCGTTCTGCGTTGAAAGAAATTACACAACCGGATGTGCGACCTAATAGTTTAACCAATAAAAAGAAAAATTCCACCCGTCAAGATGGGGTGATTTTGCTGCAAGAAAAAGATATCTTGGCAACGGTCAAAAAACGCATGGAAGGGAAGGATGTAGAAGTCGCTAGTGCATCGAATAAAACGCCTAACAAATCAACTTCTGCTAAAGTGAACAAACCCAAAACTGAAAATCCGACAACTTCTGCGCCCAATAATAAATCAGTATTTCCTATTGTGAGTCGCGATGGTGGCGTGAGTTTAGAAGTGGTCGAAGCCACTCGGAAAGGGAATTCATTGATTTTAGAGGTTAACCTGAAAAATGAAGGTCAACAGTCTGTCCGTTTTCTCTATAGTTTCTTAAATGTTAACGATGATAAAGGTCGAGCTTTGAGTGCTAGTGTTGAAGAATTACCGGGTCAATTACCGCCCAATCGTAAAGTTTATTCAGGAACCGTTACCATTCCAACTGCATTAGTGGAAAATTCTAAAGAATTAACCCTGAATTTAACCGATTATCCTGACCAAAAAATGCAGTTACAAATGTCAGGAATTCCAGTGGCTCAATAGAGTTCTGGTTTTTCTGCAAAGGTGATTCATTCATGACTCTGACCACTCAAGATTTACTGGGGCGATTGTTCTCAGTGCTACTTTTAATTACCATTAATGCCTTTTTTGTAACGGCTGAATTCTCAATGGTTTCGGTGAGGCGATCGCGAATTAACCAATTGGTTGATGAAGGAGATTCTCCCGCCAGAAGCGTTCAGCAATTACAACGGCGCATTGATTTATTTCTGTCTACGACTCAGTTAGGAATTACCCTTTCAAGTTTGGCGTTAGGATGGATTGGAGAAGCAACGGTAGCAATGACGTTCAAGGATATTTTAACGCCTTTACCTCTTCCTGATACCTTCCATGATGCCATTGCTCATTCCTTGGTGATTCCCATTTTTGCCTTTTTCTTAATTGCTTATTTACAAATTGTTTTAGGAGAACTTTATCCCAAGTCTTTAGCGTTAGTTTATCCTGAACAATTATCTCGGTTTTTAGCTCCTCCGAGTTTAGCCATTGCTCGTTTTTTTAAACCGTTTGTTTGGAGTTTAAATCAATCTACTCGTTGGTTATTGCAACTCTCTGGGGTTCAGTTTAGCGGACAACCTTACACAAGAGTTACCCCGGAAGAATTGCAATTAATTATTACGACTTCCAGTGAGTCTATTGGGTTAGAAGCGGAGGAACGACAATTATTAAATAATGTCTTTGAATTTGGGGATGTGGTGGCGGAAGAAATCATGGTTCCCCGTACCAGTATTATTGCCATTCCCAATGATGCCACGTTTCAACTGTTATTAAATGAAATGGCTAATTCTAATCATTCTCGCTATCCAATTATGGGAGAATCTTTAGATGATATTTTAGGAACCATTGATTTTCGAGATTTAGCGAAACCTTTAGGGGATGGGGTTTTCTCTCAAAATAGTTTAATTAGACCTTGGGTGCGTCCGGCGCGATTTGTTCCTGAACAAATGCCGTTGAATGAGTTATTATCTTTAATGCAACGCTCACAGTTACAATTAGTGATTGTTGTGGATGAATTTGGCGGGACAGCAGGATTAGTTACGATTCAAGATTTAATTGCTGAAATTATTGGTGATCGTTCTGAACTCACGCAAGCAGAGGATATCACCCTTCAATTTGTTGATGAACAAACGTTTTTAGTACAAGCTCAATTAGACTTAGAAGAACTGAATGAACGTTTAGATTTAGACTTACCTTTAACAGAAGAATATCAAACGTTAGGAGGATTTTTAATTTATCAACTGCAAAAAATTCCCACCGTTGGTGAAACCTTCCGTTATCATCATTTAGAGTTTACTGTTCTTTCAACTGATGGCCCACGTTTAGATCAAATTGAAATTAAAATGTTAGAACCAGAAACCTCAACAGAAACCCCACCAGAAACCATCAGTTCCCCAGAGATGGAAGCTCCTCAAAATCTCTCAGAAGTTGCTGACAATTCTGAAGAAGAATGATCATTATATTTTTCCTGGTTTCGTTAATTTCGGTGATTATTAATATGCCGAATTCTAGCTCCCGCCCATTGTAATTTTTCCCTTAAAGTTTGATAAAACGAATAATTTTCCCGCAAAATAATAAATTTTGCCTCGCAATTTGCCAGGGAAACATCCACTCGTTGACCGGGCCAAATTGAAGTCGCTAATACACCATCCATCCAAAGTTTTGTATCATGTTCCGGGTCGGCTAACGGCCAAACACTAACAACAGAACCCGGAGGTAAAACAATGGGACGACTGGATAAACTTAAGGGACAAATGGGAGTCACGGTAATGGCAGCCATTCCAGGGTGTAAAATCGGCCCTCCGGCGGAGGTATTGTAACAAGTCGAACCGCTTGGGGTTCCCACTATTAAACCATCTCCTTGATATTGATCGACGATTTCTCCATCCACTTCCATCTCTAAAAATGATGTAGGCATTCGATAGGCAGAAGCGGGTTTAATGCACATTTCATTTAAGGCTAAAAAGCGATCGCTAACGGGTTCTAAATTGTTTCGATTTCCTTCATAAATCGTTGCTTGTAACATCATCCGACTTTGCACGGCATAGCGTTCTTCAAATAATCGATCAATCACGTTTTCGGTATTTTCAACATCTTCAAAATACTCAGTTAAAAATCCTAAATGTCCCCCAATATTAGCGGCTAAAATCGGAATACCTTCAGGGGCTAAATGTCGGGCGGCGGCTAAGGCGGTTCCATCGCCTCCTAATATAATGGCTAAATCGATGGGAAGGCTACTAGAAGCGAGAAAAACAGGATAGGGGTTATCTTTTGCTCCACTTGGCCCCATTAACACATAACATCCCTGCTTTTCTAAATATTTAGCATATTGTTCCGCCCAGCGTTGACTTAACGGATCTCTAGCTTTATGTGCGATAATCACCTGTTTAATTTCCACGACGCTATCCTATTCTTACTCACAGTCTTGTTATTATTATCCCTGATCGATTACCAAATTTGGATAAATTGATTACACTGGATTGATAAAGCTTAAATTAAGTTATGGTTCAACTCAAATCTGCCGAGATTATTGATCCAGAAAGTGACGGGAAACCAACGGCTGATCATACTAAACAATTCCGTTGGATTGTTGTAATTGAACAGAATTTAGAACAACTTTATGCTCATGATCCCAATGTATTTGTAGCTGGAGATTTATTTTGGTATCCCGTTGAAGGACGAAATACAATTATGCAAGCACCGGATGTAATGATTGCTTTGGGTACACCCAAAGGCGATCGCCCATACTATCAACAATGGCAAGAAGGAGGGATTGCTCCTCAAGTTGTCTTTGAAATTCTTTCTCCTTGTAATTCCCCAACAGATATGGACAAAAAATTATTATTTTATGACCGTTATGGGGTAGAAGAATATTATATTTATCACCCCGATACGAATCTATCTCAAGAATAGAAGAGTAGAAACCGAGTTTATGAATCAACCCGGTTTCTAAGAGCGAGAACGGGGCCAAGGAATAGATGGGTTAGCAATAATTTCTCTCGATACTAAACTCGCTCCGTAACGGTTTAAATGGCTGGGATCAGCAAAATATTGATATTGAGTTAATGCCTTTTCCGATAAATCAATAAAAATAAAACCATACTCTTGAGATAACTGTTGCATTTGTTGTTGAAATTCCACTTCAGCCGACCAGCGAGTCCCATCTAAATAATCATCGGTAAGAGGTAAATTGACAAACACTAATTGAATATTATTAGAGCGAGTAAAGGCAACAACGGAATCCAACGCCCTGGCTTGTTTTCCTCCTAAATTAAACGCTCGATAATCTCCATCATAAGTTCCTGAAACATAAGGTTTTTGTTGATAATAAGTCTTAGGATTAAATCGACTCGATAATGGTAAAAATCCATTGGCTTCAATGGCATCTAAAGAAACCAGATTTGCAGAAATTTTCAATTCTGAAGGACGATAAAATAAATTCTGATAAGAAGGTTCGCCAGGTTGATCAGTTGGGATAAAATTAGACATCTCAAACTGAAATTTAGGCGAGTTTTGTTCTTTACATGAGCCCGGTAATTGATAACATTTAGTTTGAGAACTCGGTTCATTTTTTGCCAATTGGGGACGAATTCCGGCGGCTATTTTTTGATGACCTTGAGAGGCGATAATGGCATCATAAGTTCGATCAATTCGACCACTATTAAACGCTCGAACTCCATCAGCCCAAATGATTAATTTAGGCAGTTGTTCAGGAGTTAAAACTTTTCTTAAAATATAATCAACAACTTGCGCGGTTGCCCCATTTACCCCAAAATTAAAAATCTTTAAATTTTGATATCCTTTACGGGCTAATCCTTGCTGCATTTGGGCCGGATCTACACCTTGTAATGCGCGAGAACTGCCAACAATTAAAATATCAGGTGTGCCAACGGTACTCAAATAAGATAAATATAATTGTAATTGTTGATCTAAGGGTTCGCTATCAAAACTCGGAAATTGAGCAACGGAACCGGAACGTGCCGCCTGTTGTTGAGAATAAGTTAAATAGCGCATATATTCAATTACTTTTTTCTCAGCAAATGCACGTTTAGGACTATTCCCAGGAACTGCTTGCATCCACGCCACCGCTTGTAACCATAACCGAGCGACTTCATCCCATTCTGATTGAGATTTAGCCGTTTGAGCTAAATTAGCAGCTTGTAAAGCAAATTTTGTTGATTCATCTAAAGGATTTCCTTGAATACAAGTTTGACCTTTAGCAATGATTTGCTCCGAAGATTTTTCTGGATTTAACGTTTGATTTTTGTCTACTTTCTCCTGATTAGGAAACACAGAAGCTGCGATCGCTGTTTTAGAGCTAACGGCAGGTTGAGAAGAGATTTTCAACCCTGAACATCCAGTTGTTAAGATGAGAAGAGGAACTGTAGCGATTACTAAAGGATTCTTACGGGTTGATCGAATCAACAAATTTAATAGAGACAATAGGCTCATAGCAATTGTTAGCTTGATGTAAATGACTGAGGTTAATCGGGATTCCTATTTTATTATTATAGAGTAATTTAACTTCTGATTAAACCTTGGCTTCAATCATTCCCTCCGCTTCATGAACAACGGCTCTTAACTGTTCAATGAGGGTTTGACTCGCCGTTTGCCAAAATTGGCGTTGATGGGCTTCTAATAATCGTTCTGCCATATCTCGTAACGCCCAAGGATTTTTTTCTTGAATAAACTGTTGTACATTTTTATCCAAAATATAAGCATTTGCAACTCCTTCATACATAAAATCCTCCACACAATTCGCGGTCACATCATAAGCAAATAAATAATCAACGGTTGCTGATAGTTCAAATGCTCCTTTATAGCCATGTCGCATCACGCCAGCGATCCATTTGGGATTAATGACACGGGAACGATAAACTTTAGCAATTTCTTCTTTTAAAAGTTTCACTTTTGGGTTTTCGGGAATGGCATGATCGCCAAAATAAGTTTGAGGATTTTTCCCCGTTAACGTTCTAACGGCAACGGTCATTCCCCCTTGAAATTGATAATAATCATCAGAATCTAATAAATCATGTTCTCGGTTATCTTGGTTATGGAGAACAATTTGCATCTTTTCTAATCGATTTTGAAAGGCTTCAGAGGCAGAAATTCCCTGTTGATACCCAGAATTTGCACAGGTATAAGCGTAACTACTCCAGTTAATATAAGCCGTTGCTAAATCTTGATCATCTTGCCAATTTTGCGACTCAATTAACCCTTGTAAACCGGCTCCATAAGCACCGGGTTTAGACCCAAAAATTCTCAAGCGCGATCGCAAATTTGCTTGTTCTATTGTTAACCCTTCTTTAATCCAAAATTGTGTTTCCTGTTGAACTTGTGCCGCCAATGGGTTTTGATCTTCCGCTTCATCTAAATTAGAAATAGCAACCACTGCTTGATCAAATAAATCAATTAAATTAGGAAACGCATCTCTAAAAAAACCAGAAATTCTTAAGGTGACATCCACACGGGGACGACCTAAAATTGAAATCGGTAAGATTTCAAAATCAATTACTCGTCGAGAAGGATAATCCCAAACCGGTTTTACACCTAATAATGCTAAGGCTTCGGCGATATCATCTCCCCCAGTTCGCATGGTTGAAGTACCCCAAACGGATAACCCTAATGTGCGCGGATATTCTCCATTTTCTTGAGTATAACGTTCAATTAATGCGGTGGCGGCTAATTCCCCAACTTTCCAAGCGGTTTCTGTTGGGATGGCTCGAATATCAACGGAATAAAAATTGCGTCCTGTGGGTAAAACATCAGGTTTTCCCCTAGTAGGAGCACCGGATGCACCACTGGGAATAAATTGACCATCTAAACCTTTTAATAAATTAGTAATTTCTTCAGAAGTTTTTAATAAATTCGGTAATAATTTGGTCTGAATCCAGTTTAATTCCTGTTGAATGAATTTTCCTTGATTATTAAAATCTGGCATTTTTTCAATTAATTTAATTCCATATTCTTCAATCACAGCCACCCCGTCGCCAACGGTTCGACAGAATTGATTATTAATTTTTTGATTAATCATTTCCCCATAATCTGAGGTTAACGGATCAAATTCTAATTGCCAATCTTCTGCTATTGCGCGAGTTAATCCTAATCGTTTAGAATCAGGATGACGAGCGATCGCAATGATTAAATCCCTTAATTGTTCACCTTGGGGACATTGCCCAAAAATATGTAATCCATCTCGAATTTGTGCTTCTTTTAATTCACATAAGTATCGATCCAATTCATTAAAAATGGTATTTTTATCTGGATTGATCGCTTTTTTATTAAATTTAGGTAAACCTAATTCTTCCTCTAAATTTTCATGTTTAATTAATTGAATTATTCTTTCTGAAATTAACAATAACCGCGATGGGTCTAAACTTTGCGCTTCATAATATTCATCCATTAACCCTTCTAATTGTTGTAATGATCCATATAGTTCTGCACGGGTTAACGGCGGTGTTAAATGGTCTAAAATTACCGCTTGAGCGCGACGTTTGGCTTGGGTTCCTTCCCCTGGATCATTAACAATAAAGGGGTAAAAATTCGGCAATGCACCTAACGCAATTTCAGGATAACAATTTTCTGATAATCCTACACTTTTTCCGGGTAGCCATTCCAAATTCCCATGTTTTCCTAAATGAATAATGGCATCGGCTTTAAATTGATATCGTAACCAATAATAAAAGGCTAAATAATCGGGTGTGGGTTCTAAATCGGGTGCATGATAATTTAAACTCGGATCAAGATCATATCCCCTGGAGGGTTGGATACCAATAAAAATATTATTCAGTTGAATTCCTGAAATCCCAAACCCTTGAGAAATCTTTTGTTTTTCGTTATAATAATTCTGCCATCGGTCATGAATTGCCGTTTGAACCGATAACGGTAACACTGAAAAATACTGTTGATAGTCTTCAAAAGATAAGCTTTGATAAACAGACCGTAACTCCCGTCCTTCAGGATCATTTGTTACACTAGAGGTTAATTGATCAATTAATTGTTCTCCGGTTTCAGGATAATTTTCTAAAGCATATCCCGCATTTTTTAACGCTTGTAAAATTTTAACACAACTGGCTGGAGTATCTAAACCCACCCCATTTGCTAACCGTCCATCTCGACAAGGATAGTTTGCTAAAATAATCGCAATACGTCGTTTTGCTGGAGGTTTCTGTTTTAAATTAATCCAATTTTTCGCTAATTCGGCTACCAATTTAATCCGATTTTTAACCGCAACATATCGGACAACATTGGTTTCTAAAGTTGGGTTCCAATTTTCCACCGCTTTAAAAGAAATCACTCGACTAATAATCCGTCCATCTACTTCTGGTAAAGCAACATTCATGGCAATATCTCTAGGGGAAAGTCCCATAAAATTATTCTGCCATTGTTCTAATGTTCCCCCGCTTAAAATCACTTGTAAAACCGGAATATTTAATGTAAATAATGGCGGTTGACTGTCATCTTCAGAAATAGAAGAAATCGAGAAACTGGTGGTATTAATTAATAATTGAGGTGTTGTATTCTTAAAATAGGTTAAAACTTCCGTTTGAAGATCAGGATCTCGCAGCGAAGAAACGAAAATCGGAATGGGTTCTAAGTTATATTGAACTAAGGCTTGACAGAGGGAATCAATCGGATCTAAATTACCAGATAGGTAATGAGCGCGATAGAATATAATTCCAACACGAGCAATATAATTCTCACGTTTTAAATTAGAATTCCATTGATAATAACCCACTTTAGGAATAGTAACAGGAGGAACAATGGAATAATTTTTATTAAAAATATAATTCCCAATTAATAATAATGCTTGCGTAAAATTATCAACGCCTCCTTCGGTTAAATATCGCCAAACTTGATTAACAATTGATAACGATACCGTTGAATGACTGATTAAATCCGGGTCAGGACGATCATCACCAGGGAGAATAATTAATTGTACTTTAGTTTTAGCAACAATTTCCTGTAAAACTTCTAACCCATACGACCAATAAGAACGTCCTCCTAATAATCTTAAAATAATGATTTGTGCTTTTTCTAAAATTGTTTCTGCATAGGTATCAATGGTTAATTGTTGTTGTAATTGTAATAAATTCGTAACTCGCAAACCAGGAAAATCAGAGGGAAGTTTAGACCCCAGAGATGCTAAGGTTTGAATATCCGTATC